>JAUHVS010000266.1 GCA_030424955.1 bacterium
CACTCGGAGATTGGCCCGGTCCAGTTGTGTACATCGGCCGCGAACAGGAAGTTCGTGCGCGCTTGTACGGCTCGATCGCCGAGGTCTTGGCTCAACTCAACGCCGAGCTCGCCGTAGCGGCGCCCCTGCTCGAAGTCTTCGGCCACCAGCGTCAGGAGCATCCCGTAGGCCACGAACGCGTAAGACGACAGCGCGCCCAGGCCTTGCTGCACCGAGAGACGGGTCATCTCGGCGATGGCCAGGAAGGGCAGCGTTGGGTGCCCGGAGAGGTAGGACGACAGGAACAGGCCGTAGAGAAGGTGCAGCCGAACCTCATGGTCGGGCTCGCTCAGCGGCTGGAGGCGCGATCGCAAGCCATCCACATCGCCATCGACGAGCCTCTCGATCGTCTGCATGAGGACGCTCAGGTGGCCCTGCGCACGCGGTGAACCCGTGGGCTCGTCGGGGAGGACGACCCCCAGCGCTCGCAGGCCGTCGAGCTGACTGGGGATGGCCTCGGCGAACCGCCCCTCCAGCAACCGGTGGTCGCTCAGGGCCGCGTAGGCGCGGGCTCTGAGTGCGCCGGTGGCATGCGTCAGGAGGGTATCGAAGGCGCGGTCGGCCGCGTCGAACTCCGCCGCCAGCGAGTGATTGACCGCACGCGCCAGCTCGACCTCCAGGCGTTGCCTGGCATGAGGCGCGTCGCCGAGACGAGCCATCAGTCGGGCGGCGAAGCTGGCCGCCGCTGCCGCCTGACGGTGCGCGACCCCGCGCCCCGCTTGCTCAACGGCTTGTCGGACGCGGCGGATCAACCAGCGGAGGTTCAGCCCAGCCTGCTGATCGAGCGCAGTCTCACCCAGGAGGCACTGCTCGACGCCGTTCAGGACCTGCGCCGAGCCCCCACGACGCAGCAGCGCGACCCCAACTGTCAGGTGCAGCTGCGGGCGCGCCACCGGTTCGTTCAGTTCATAGGCCGCCTGCTGGACCCTGTCATGGGCGAACCGGACGGCGAGCGACACGAGCTGTCCAGCCGCCCGCTGCCTCGTGCCCTCGTGCGGGAGGTGGGGTCCACGTCTGCGCGTCCGCAGGCGCTGGCGCGGGAGCGGCCACCGGTGCAGGGCGCCGACGATGACCAGCAGCCCCTCTTCGACGGCCCGTCGTAGCTGCCGAAGGGTCGCGACCCGAGACTGGCCCAGGACCTGCGCGAGGAGCTGGAGGTCGGCCCGCTGGCCGATCGCTGCGAGCCTTGCCATCGCCGCTCGGCATGGGGCCGGAAGGTCTCTCAGGCGGCTGATCAGCAGTTCCACGATGCCCGACGCTGCGGGCACCTGCGCCACGGCCTCCTGACGCCAACGCCAGTGGGCAGGGCCGACGGCCGTCAGGCCGTTCGCATCAAACAGCGAGAACACGAAGTAGGTCGTGAAAAGGGGGTTGCCCCCTGTGCGCAGGTGGATCGCGTGCGCGAGGGCGCGCACGCTGTCGGGGGGCGCCCGCAGCATGTCGGCGACCAACTCCGCGGTGCTGTCGGCCTTCAGCGGGGAGAGGGCGATGCAGGTCGGCGGCGTCGGGAGAGCCCCCCAGCGAGTCAGCGCGGCCTGCAGTGGATGATCGGGCACAATCTCGTTGTCTCGGTAGGCGCCCACCACCAGAAGACCGGCCAACTCGTCGCGGGCCATCAAGGCGCCGAGGAGGCCGATGGCTGACCCATCGGCCCATTGAAGGTCGTCGATGACGAGGCAGATCGGGGCGCTCTCGGCGAGGGCGACCCGAAGGAGTGCGACCAGCACCTCCTGCAGCCGCGACAGCGATCCGGCTTTGGGTGTTCGCGGCGTGCTGCGGTCCTTCTGGAGCCGCCGAGCCATCGTTGGCAGCAGCGGCGCGAGCAGCGCGGCGGCCTGCGGCTCGGCCCAAGCCGTCTCCACCAGCGCCGGTGCCAGGTCGTGCACAGCGGCGATCACTTGATCCAGCGCTGCGCCGAGTGCGTCCAGGGCGCTCCCCTCTCGGAGCTGATCGAACTTTCCCCGGCCAACCAGAAAGCCACGGGTCGAGGCCTCCTTGACGGTGGCCTCGACCAGTCGCGACTTGCCCACCCCCGAGTAGCCGGAGACCAGGGCGGTCGCGGTCCCGCCCGCGTCGACGCGGTGCACCAGGCTCGACAGCGTGGCGAGCTCGTCATCGCGCCCGTAGATGCGGACCGGGTGGCTAGGACGCAGGCCGGCGTCGAGCCGACCGGGGCGGAACCCGACGAGTTGCTCGCGACGGCTCAGCGCTTCGGCGCAAAGCGTCAGGTCCGCCAGGACGCTCTCGGCTCGCTGATAGCGTTGTCCGGGCTCCTTGGCGAGCATGCGAGCGATGATGGCCTCGAGCGCGGGCGGGACATCTGCTCGGAGCTGGCAGACGGGGGTAGGGAGCTGGGTCAGGTGCGCGGCGAGGACATCGAGGGGCTCCCTGTGATCGAAGGGCGGCCGCCCGACCAGCAGGTGGTAGATCGTCGCGCCCAGGCCGTAGATGTCCGAACGTCCGTCGATCGGGTGCAGCGTCCTGCGGCTCTGCTCCGGCGATAGGTACAGCAGCGTGCCGCGGATGATGTTCAGCGCGGCGCCGTCCGCCCGCTCGGTCGCCTCGGGCACTGGGATCGCCAGTCCGAAGTCCACCAGGCACGCCCGACCGTTCTCATCCAGGACGATGTTTCTGGGAGAGACATCACAGTGAGCCAAGCCTTCCGAGTGGACCGCTGCCAGCGCTCGGGCGACGTCGGCTGCGATGTCCAGCACGGCTCGAATCGGCAGGGTGCCGCCGGCCTGCAGTCGCTCGGCTGCGTTCTGATGGCCTCGGTCTTCCAACACGAGCGCCAGCTGGCCCTGCCAGACGGTCAGCCCCAGGCTGCGGACGCAGTGCGGGGACCGAACCCGCGACAGCAGCTTGTGCTCGCGGCGCAGGATCTCACGGCCTCGGGCGCGCTCGGCCTCGATCGACAGGACCTTGAGACGAATGGCTCGCCCAGCGCGATCCTTCCCCGTGTAGATTGAACAGTCAGCCCCCACATGAGACGGCCTTGGGTCAACGCTGAAGGCTGCGCTCTTGCCCTCTGTGGCTTGGACCACCGCTTGCCTCCACCCCCCCTTTGGGTCCACGAACGCGCATCCATATGGCGAAGCGCGAGTATGGGCGCGGCAGGGAGGCGCGGTCAGCGTGGAAATACTCATATTGCAGACGGCATGTTTGGCCAGATCGTGCGGTGGCCGCGGGGCTCGGATGCTTCGGCTCGCTCGGCCTCGGTCCGCAAACGCCGGCGGGCCGCTAAGACCCCTCGGCGGTGGTGGGGGCGTCGCGCCGGCGGCGCAGGCCCAGCAGGCCCAGGAGCAACGCCCCGGTGATCGGCGCGGGGTCGTCGCCGGGGGCGGCTGAGCAGCCGTCGGACTTGGCCGCCGCGCGCTCGATGGCCTGCTCACCCGCGTCGGCCTCGCCGGCATCCACGATGCCCGCGTCTGCGGGCGGCCCCTCGTCGGGGACGGCCATGTCCACCGCCAGGTCGGGGGCGGGCTCGGCGTCCTCGACCACCGGCGGCCAGGGGGCGCGGCAGAACGCGCCGCCCGCATCGGACTCACAGGCCTCGCCCGCCTCGGCGCAGTCCTCGCGCACCAGATCCCCAAAGCGGCAGCGCACCACGACGTCGCCGTCGCAGATCCCCCGGGAGGGCACGTCGCCACACAGATCGGGGGGCTCCGCGCAGCCGTAGCCGATGACGTCGTCGATCAACTGGCAGGTCTCGCCGCGGCCGCAGCGCCGGCTGCGGGGCTGGCCGGCGGCGTCGCACCACGCCAGCGTGCGCGCGTCCTGGCACACCCCCCGGGCGTCCAGGTCGCCGCAGGCCGCGGGATCGACGGGGGGCGGCTCGTCACCGGACACGCTGTCGATCCACTCGGCCATGATGTCGAGGCGGGTCAGGTGATCGCGGCCCAGGCACGACGCGTCGCCGTAGGACTCCACGCCCAGCACGCGGATGTCCGAGGTCTCCGCGGCCTGGCCGAAGTCGAACATGACGGGCCCGCCGGAGTCGCCGAAGCAGATGCCCTGCTCGCCGCGGCCGTTGACCACCACCTCGGTGGGCCGGATCTGCTCCATGTACACGCGGGCGAAGTAGCGCCCCGACCGCCTGCGGTCATAGGTCTCGCCGTAGCCCCCGGCCTCGACCGGCTCGCCCTCGATGGTGGGGGCGTCCTCGGCCAGCAGGTCCTGGCGGTTGAAGGCGATGGGGATCAGGCCGGGCGCGGCCTCGGTCATGTCCTCGGCCAGGTACAGGATGGCGGCGTCGAGGTCGGGGTGCTCGTGGATGCGCTGGACGGCGACGCTCGCCAGGGGATCCGCCGGATCCAGCCCGACCCCAAACCCGATGTCGCTCGCGCGCCGCCCGTCGGTGCAGTGCTGCGCCGTCGCGACCACCCGGGGGCTGATGACGGTGCCGGTGCAGAAGTTCTGGCCGGGACGCCCACCGGCGTGCAGCCAGCCCAGGGCCAGGATCTGGCCCTCGCTGAGGGGCACCACCTGCGGCTCGCGGGTGCCGTTGCGGATGCCGTCGGCGCGCTGCGCGGTGGCGGGCGCGGGGGCGTCGGTGGGGGCGCACGCGGTGATGAGGGCCAGGGCGCTGAGGGGCACGATGGGCAGGCGGCGGGGGCGTCGGGCCACGGGGGTCGCTCCAGGTGTCAGGATGTGAACGCGGCCCCTGTCATGCACAGGAAGTGCCACGCCCGGGCGCACGCCCCGCGCCCCGCCCCTGAACGGCCCGCTACCGCTGGCCCGGCACCGCCACGCAGTGGAAGCCGGCGTCCACGTGCAGCACCTCGCCCGTGACCCCGCTGCCCATCCGGCTGAGCAGGAACACGGCGGCGTCGCCCACCTCGCGGGGCTGGATGTTGCGCTGCAGCGGGGTCTGCTCCGCGGTGGCCGCGTGCATCTCGCTGAACCCCGCGATGCCCCGGGCCGACAGGGTCTTCAGCGGACCGGCGCTGATGGCGTTGACGCGGATGCCCGCGGGGCCCATGCCGTGCGCCAGGTAGCGCACCGACGCCTCCAGCGCCGCCTTCGCGGGCCCCATGACGTTGTAGTTGCCCACCACGCGCTCGGCGCCCAGGTAGCTCAGCGTCACGATGCTGCCGCCGCGGCTCATGCGGGGCTCACAGCGCCGGGCGAGCTCCACCAGGCTGTAGGCGCTCACGTCCATGGCGGTCTGGAAGCCCTGGCGGGAGGTGTCGACGAAGCGCCCCGACAGATCGGCGCGCTCGGCGTAGGCCAGGCTGTGCACCAGGAAGTCCACCCGGCCGTCGAAGGCGGCGTCCACCTGGTCGAAGAACCGATCGAGCTGAGCCCCGTCGGTCACGTCGCAGGGGGCGCACACGGCGGCGTCGAGGGACGCGGCCAGCGGCGTGACCCGCCGGGCCATGCGCTCGCCCAAGTAGCTGAAGGCCAGCCGCGCGCCCTGCGCGGCGCAGGCCTGGGCGATGGCCCACGCGATGGAGCGCTCGTTGGCGACGCCGAAGATGAGGCCGTTCTGCCCCGCCAGTAGCTGCATACTCACCCCTCGCCCCTGGTGGCTCAGCGCCGGCTGAAGATCGCGGACTCGCCCGCGGGGATGCTGATCCGCACGCCGGTGCCGTCGGTGCGGATCTGCCCGCCGCCGGCGACCGGCGCAAAGTCGCCGCCCGCCAGGGCGCCCAGCGGCACCAGCCGGTCGGCCACGTCGCCGCCGCGGTTGAGCACCACCAGGCTGACCTCAGCGCCCAGCGTGCGGGCGTACACGTACAGGTCGGGGGTCACGAGCAGCGGCGCGCGATCGCCCCGGGTGAGGCTCGGCCAGTCCCGGCGGGCCGCCGCCAGGGCCTCGATCCAGGTCTGCAGGCCCACCTGCTGAGCCGAGGGCTCGCCGCCGTCCGGCAGCTCCACCGCCTGGAGCGGCCCCGTCCACCACATGTCGCGGCGGCTGTCGGGGTCGTTGCCCCCCGCCAGGCCAATCTCGTCGCCGTAGTACAGCAGCGGCATGCCGGGGATGGTCAGCAGCAGGGTGAAGGCCCGGCGCAGCCGCGCATAGACCGCGTCGTCCCCCGAGGCCTGGGCCAACTGAGCGCACGCGCCGTTGTCGGGCCAGCGGCAGTCCTGCGCGGGGTCCTGCGCGGCGCGGCTGGCCATGCGGCTGCTGTCGTGGCTGCCCAGAAACTGCACGTGCAGGGCGTTGGGGCTGTAGCGCGACTCGTAGCGGGCGATGGTGCCCTCGATGTCGTCGTAGCCCGCGTTGCCGGTGAGCACGCCCCACTGCAGGCGGTGGTGCGAGGGGAAGTCGAACTGCCCGTCCAGCCCGGTGACGCCGGTGTAGGCGCTGATCCAGGCGTAGCCGTCGTCGTACACCTCGCCGCAGCCGTCGGCGTAGCGATCGCCCTCGCCCACGGCCGTCTCGCCCAGCATCACCACCCGGTGGCCGCCGCGCTCGAAGCGCTCGGCGATGGCGGCGCGCAGGTTGTACACGCTGGTGGTCTCGACGTGCTTGACCGCGTCCACGCGGAAGCCGTCTACGTCGAACTCTTCGATCCAGTACAGCGCGTCGGCGATGAACTGCGCCTCGGCGCCGGCGTTGCGCCAGTTGATGTCGGGCAGGTAGGCGGCGAACAGGCAGTCCAGGGGGCGCTCGCTCCAGCCGCACCCGGGATCCTGGCCGCACACACAGGCCGTGCGGAACCACTCCGGGTGGCTGAGGTAGTACTCGTGCTCCTCGTGCACCTGGTTGTTGATCAAGTCGAGCAGCACCCGGATGCCCCGCCGGTGGGCGGCCTCGATGAAGGCCCGCAGCCCGGCGTTGCCGCCGTAGCGCGCGTCGATCTCGCGGCCGCTGATGGGCCAGTAGCCGTGGTAGCTGGCATACCGCTGGCTGCCGTCGCCCCGGTCGGGCCAGTCGCCGTCGATCTGGGCGTTGATGGGGCTCAGCCAGATGGTCTGGACGCCCAGCCGCTCGAAGTAGCCGCTCTCGAGCACCGCCAGGGCGCCCTGCAGATCGCCGCCGTGCCAGTCGGCGGCGTACTCGACGGGCGCGCCCAGGGTGCCGTCGTTGGTGGGATCGCCGTTGGCGAAGCGGTCGAGGAACAGCAGGTACAGCACGCTGTCGCGCCAGTCGAAGGGCTGCGCCTCGACCCAGAACGGCAAGTGGCTGGGGCCCACCTGGCCGCCGTCGGCGTCGGTGACGGTGACGGTGAAGCGGTGCTTGCCGGGCGCGGCGCCGCGGACGGGCACCTCGACCGCGCCGTCCACCACCGACCAGGCCACGGGCTCGCCGTCGAGGCTGATGGCGATCTCGGTCAGCGCCGCCCCCGACGCCCCGGTCATCGGCCGCAGGCGCAGCCTGCCGTCCCCACCGCCGTCCACGGTGAGCGCCTCGACCTCAAACTCGGGCGTCTCGCAGTCCGGCAGGCGCAGGGCGCTGTTCACGCAGTCGCCGTCGTACTTGCGGTAGGGCGCGTCCTGGTGGATGCGCCACTGGCCGTCGGCGATGATCTTGTAGGCGTGCACGGTGCCCGGCTGCAGCCCGTCGGCGGGGCCCAGCGTGAGGGTGAACTCGCCGTTGGCGCCGCGCTGCATGGGGCGGGGGGCGTCCGCCCAGCCGGTGAAGTCGCCGGCAAGCTGGACGGCGTTCGCGCC
>JAUHVS010000267.1 GCA_030424955.1 bacterium
GCATCTGGCTCGACTGGAGCCGGCTGCACCGCGCGCCCGAGGCCCAGGAGAACGGGCTGCTGATGCTCTTCGGCGTGCTCTCGCAGCAGCACCCCGAGGCGTTCCTGGAGCGCCCAAAGCCCGGCATCCAGACCCCTGTGGACGACCGCCTGCCGCGCTCGGCGCGCTTCCTCGAGCGGTTCTACGGCGACGGCTTCACGGCGCGGGAGAAGAAGCCTGCGGTGGTGGATCTGGCCCAGAGTCAGGGCGCGTATCTGCGCAGCGTGGATGAGGATCCGCTGCAGATCATCGACGCCGCGAGCCAGATCGCGTCCCTCGCCGCGGGCTTCCGGCCCGACGAGGTGCAGCGGGCGCTGGATGACGGCGAGTTCGACCCCTACCTGGTCGCGTCGCCTCCCGAGGACACCCGCGCCGGGAGCGCCCCCTTCGAGGCCCTGCGGCAGGCGCTGCTGAAGATCGCCCCGCCCGGCTTGCACCACGTCGCCTTCACCAACGCGGGCGCCGAGGCCAACGAGAAGGCCCTCCACATCGCCCGCATTCATGGTCCGGGCGGCCACCGGGTGCTCGCCTTCAACGGGTCGTTCCACGGCCGCACGCTGCTGGCGCTCTACAGCACCTACAACCCGTCGAAGCGTGAGCCCTATCAGCTGCCGGGCTTCGAGACCTCCTTCCTGCCGATGCCGTGGGTCACCGACCCCTACGTCGATCCGCTGATCCCCGACGGCTGGCGGGCCGCGTGGTCCGATCCCGCCGGGCCGCGGGCGCAGCTCAAGACCGGCGACGCGCTGCTCGACGCCGAGGTGGACAGCCTGTGCGCCGTCGAGGCGTCGATCCTGGAGGGCGACGTCCTCGCCTGCATCGTCGAGCCCTACCAGTGTGAGGGCGGCGACCGCACCGCCAGCACCCGCTGGTTCCACGGCCTGCGCGCCCTGACCCGCGCCCACGGCGTGCCGCTGATCTTCGATGAGGTGCAGAGCGGCTTTGGCCTGTCGGGCAAGCCCTTCTGGCATCAGCGCTTCCGCATGATCGACGCCGACGGCCGGCCCGACGGCCCCGATCTGGTGGCAGGGGCGAAGCGCGCCCAGGTGGGCTACGTCGTGTCCCGGTGGCCCGATCCGGCGCCCACCCCGGGGCACGCGGCGAGCGCCGTCCGCGGGCGCCTGCACCTGGAGCTTGTGCTGCGCCGCCCTGGGCACGAGGCGCGGGCCCGGCAGCGGCTCCTCGAGCTGATGGAGCGCTGGGGCCACATCGTGAGCAACCCGCGGGCCTTCGGGGACGCCTTCGCCTTCGACATGCCGTCCACGGCCGCGGCCAACCACCTGATCGGCCAGCGCTTCTACCGGGGCTACATGGTCTACATCGCCGGCGAGCGCACCCTGCGTTACCGGCTCAACCGCGGGATGCGGCCCGACGACGTGGACCGCATCTTCGGGGTCATCGACGCCTCGCTGACCGCGCTCGTCGCGCAGGCTGGCGGCGACGGGCCCGACCTGCACGCGCGCCTGGCCGCTGCGACGCCGCCGGCCTGGGTGGCCCCGGCCCCCAGATCGCCCAGGCCGCTGCCCAGCGTCGGTGAGCTGCTCGCAGATGACGGGGGCGTCCGCGCCGACACCGTGCTCCGCCGTCTGGGTGAGCTGAATGACGAGGACCGCGAGTCGGGCGCCCGGCTGCTCGGGCTGGCGCCCGCCGACGCCCGGGGCGAGGGGGTCAAGGCCGCCCTGCGCGAGGCTGATCCGAGCGACTTCGAGCGCCGCCTGGGGCTGCCCCTGGTCCGGTGGGCCGCCGACGCGCTGGGGACCCGGATCCGCCGGGTGAAGGCCGAGGAGTTCTTCGCCTTCGCGCCCGCCATCGAGGCGCTGCAGGTGGCCAGCTACGAGCCCGCCCGTCGCGATCCGCTGAACTACCTGCACACCATCCTCAGCACGCAGGGGGCCATCTGCCTGGTGGCTGAGGATCCGGCTGGCCTGGTGGGCATCGCCTTCGGCGGCCCGCTGGAGCTGTGGTCCGACATCGACGGGCCCCGGCAGGATCCGCACCGGGGCCGCGGCGACACCTTCTACAGCGCCGACATCACGGTCTCGCCGCGGGGACGCGGCCGTGGCCTTGGCCTGCGCCTGCGGGCGGCCCAGGTGCAAGCGGCCCTGCAGCTGCGCGGCGAGAAGGGCCGGCCCCGCTACGCGTTCGTGACCGGGCGCAACCGCGTCGGCGCGGCCGAGGCCATGTGGCACATCAACCAGCGCTTCGGCGCCTACGTCGTCGATGAGTACCTGGGCCAGTACGGCAGCCCGGACGGCCGCACCCGGTACTACCGGATCCCCCTGCGGCGTGGGGATCGGCGGGCGTTCGCGGCGACCGAGGTGGCCGCGACCCGCATCGAGCTGGGCGCGGGCATCGCGCTGCCCACGGGGCTGAACCACCCGCTGTTGAACCGCGCCCGGTCCCTGGGGGTGTTTGACGAGGCGGCGCTCACCAAGCTGACGGTGAGCAACTTCATCACCCGGCCCTACGCTCGCTACGCGGAGTACCTGCGGCACATCGCGCCCGTCGGCAACCCGCACCTGTACTTCACCAGCGGCAACGACGAGATGGTCGACAAGAGCGTGCGGGTGCTCAAGCACGTCCGCACGGCTGGGCGCATCGTGGTGGGGGTCGAGGGCAGCGCCTTTGGCACCGCCACCGCCGCGGCCCGGTCCTTGAGTGGGCCAGGCGGGGACACCCCGCGCCACGGGTTCTTCGGCTGGCCGATGGTGCCGCACCCCACCCGGGACCCTGCCGCCTGCATCGCTGCGCTGGACGCCCTCGTGGCGAGCCACGGGGCGGACGCCCTGATCGGGGTCTACATCGAGGCGGTCCAGGCCCACACCGGCGAGGTGCTGTCCGGGGCGGCCTGGCACGCCCTGTGCGATTGGCGCGCCCGCACGGGGGTGCCTTTGGTGCTCAGCGAAAACACCTCGGCCATCTACCGCAGCGGTCGGGGGCACTTCTGGTGGGTCGACAGCGTCGAGGGCGACGCTGATCTCGTCCTCTGGTGGGCCGGCGGCCAGATCGGCCACGTGTTCGCGAGCGACGCGGCCTTTGTGCCCAAGCCCCTCAGCTTCATCAGCACCTGGGACGGCGACGAGCTGTCGGCCACCCGGCTGCTGTGGCAGCTGTTCGCCTGCGGCTATGCGGCCACCCGCGACCGGGCGGCGCAGTTGGACGCCGCGCTGCGCGCGTCGGGGTTGCCCGGAGAGGCCTGCGGCGGCACGGGCCTGTACCGGGTGTTGCGGCTTGGCGCTGTGCGCGCAGGCGAGATCCAGGGTCGGCTGGCGGGGGCGGGGATCGACGTCGCGCGCCCCGTCGACGACGTGCTGGTCATCGCGCCCCCCATCACCGTCGGCGAAGGCGCCATCGAGGCCTTCGCGCACGCCCTCAAGCGGGCGGTCGCGGAGACGCGATGAGCGCTGCAGACGCGCTGGAGCGCCGCCAGCGGCGCCATGTCCTGTACACCTGGACCGCACAGAACGCCGCGCGCCCCGTGCCCATCGCGGGGGGTGAGGGCGCCTGGTTCGTCGATCACGACGGTGGGCGCTGGCTCGACTTTGAGTCGCAGGTGTTCAACTGCAACATCGGCCATGGGCACCCGCGGCTGATCGCGGCGCTGCAGGCGCAGGCGGCTGAGCTGGCCTGCGCCCACCCGGCGGCGGTCTTCGAGGCCAAGGCTGCGCTGGGCGAGAAGCTGGCCGAGATCACGCCCGGTGACATCGACACCTTCTTCCTGTGTCTGTCGGGCTCGGAGGCCAACGAGAACGCGCTGAAGATCGCGCGCATGGTCACCGGCCGCAGCAAGGTCATCGCCCGCCGGCGCAGCTACCACGGGGCCAGCATGGGCTCCCTGTCGCTGACCGGCGATCGCCGGCGCATGTCGGCCGAGCCGGGCCTGTGGGGCGTCGCGCGCATCGAGGATCCGTACTGCTACCAGTGCCCCTTCGGCCTGCGGCCCGACAGCTGCGCGCGGCAGTGCGCGACCCAGCTCGCCCACGTGCTCGAGATGGAGGATCCCAGCACCGTCGCCGCCGTCTTCGTCGAGGGGGTCACGGGCGCCAACGGCGGCTTCGTGCCGCCCCCCGACTACTGGCCGACGCTGCGCCGCATCTGCGACGACTACGGCGTGCTGCTGGTGGCAGACGAGGTCTTCAGCGGCTTCGGGCGCACCGGCCGCTGGTTCGCGGTGGACCACTGGGGGGTCGTGCCCGACATGATCTGCATGGCCAAGGGCGTCACCAGCGGCTACGCCGCGCTGGGCGTGCTGGGCATGCGGCCGCACGTGGCGGCCCACTTCGCCGACGAGACCTTGTGGGCGGGCCTCACCACCTACGCGCACCCGTTGGCGTGCGCGGTCGCCTCCGAGGCCATCGACGTGTACCGCGACGAAGGCCTGATCGAGCACGCCGCCGCGCTGGAGCCCGTGCTCCTCGCGGGCCTGGAGGCCATCAAGGCCCGCCACCCCATCGTGGGCGACGTGCGGGGGATCGGCCTGCTGGGCACCCTGGAGCTGGTCAGCGATCGGGACGCGCGCACGCCCCTGGTGGGGTATGGCGCCAAGGCCGATCCCGACAGCCCGCTGGGGCGCCTGCCGGCCGCGCTGCGGGCCAGGCGGCTGCACTGTCTGGTGCGCGGGCACATGGTGTTCGTCACGCCGCCGCTGTCCATCACCGCGGCGGATCTTGAGCACGGGCTGTCGCTGATCGACGACGCCCTGACGGAGGTGACGGCGTGAGCGGGAAGCGAGTGGCGGACGCCGGCGAGGCCCTGCGAGACGTGTTCGAGGGGGCCCGCATCATGGTGGGCGGCTTCGGGCTGTCGGGCAACCCGGAGCACTGCATCCGCGAGCTGCACCGGCTGGGCACCAAAGGCCTCACCATCATCGCCAACAACATCGGCAACCAGGGCAAGGGCCTGGCGGTGCTGTTGCAGAGCCGCCAGGTGCGCCGCGCGGTCTGCAGCTACATCGGGGGCAACCCCGACCTGGAGCAGCAGTACCTGGCCGGCGAGGTCGAGGTGAGCCTGACCCCGCAGGGGACGCTCGCGGAGCGCATCCGCGCGGGGGGGGCTGGGCTGGGCGGCTTCCTCACGCCGACGGGCGTGGGCACCATCGTCGCCGAGGGCAAGGAGACCTTGGAGTACGAGGGCAAGCGCTACCTGCTCGAGCGCCCGCTCACCGCAGACTTCGCCTTCATCCGCGCCGAGTACGGCGATCCCTACGGCAACCTGCGGTTCAAGGGGACGGCGCGGAACTTCAGCCCGCACATGGCGATGGCCGCCAAGGTGGCCATCGTCGAGGTCGACCACTTGGTGGGCCTGGGGGATCTGGCGCCCGAAGACATCCACCTGCCGGGCATCTACGTGCAGCGGATCTTCGAGGGGCGCGACTACGTCGATCCCATCGAGTTCCGCACCACGCGCCCCCGGCCGACCGCCGAGTAGCGCGCCAGCGGCCCCGCTCAGCGCAGCGGGGCCCCGGTGAGGGCGCGCACCTCGTCGGCGGTGTGGCCGGGCGCCACCTCCACCAGCTCGAAGCCCTGCGGGCCCACGTCCACCACGGCGAGATCCGTGATGACCCGGTGCACGACCCCCTGGCCCGTGAGGGGCAGGGTGCACTCGGCGACGAGCTTCGGCTCGCCCTTGCGGCTGGCGTGGGTCATCAGCACCACCACCCGCCGCGCGCCGGCCACCAGATCCATGGCGCCGCCCATGCCGGTCACCCGCTTGCCGGGCACCATCCAGTTCGCGAGGTCGCCGTTGGCCGCCACCTGCATGCCGCCCAGGATCGCGAGATCCACGTGGCCGCCGCGGATCATGGCGAAGCTGGTGGCGCTGTCGAACACCGAGCCGCCGGGCACCGCGGTGACCGTCTGCTTGCCCGCGTTGATCAGCTTGGGATCCTCGTCGCCCTCGTAGGGGAACGGGCCCATGCCCAGCAGCCCGTTCTCGCTGTGGATCCAGACCTCGCGGTCCGGCGGCAGGTAGTTGGCCACCAGGGTGGGGATGCCAATGCCCAGGTTGACCGCGTCGCCCGCTTGCAGCTCTTGCGCCGCGCGCTGGGCCATCTCTTCGCGTGTGCGTGCCATGGCCCACGGTGTACCAGCGGCCGTGGACCCGCGCCACGGCGTTTACGTCGGCCGTTGGATTGAGCTACCGTCCGCGGCCCATGAAGCTGTCCGACTTTCACTACGACCTGCCCCCCGAGCTGATCGCGCAGACGCCGAGCGCTCGCCGCGGCGGCAGCCGCCTGCTCCACGTCCCGGTGACGGGGCCCCGCACGATCACGCCCTTTGAGGCGATCCTCGACCGCTTCCGGGGCGACGAGGTGCTGGTGCTCAACGACACCAAGGTGGTGCCGGCGAGGCTCCGCGGGCACAAGGCCTCGGGCGGGGAGGTCGAGCTGCTCTTTGTTGAGCCTTGCCCCGAGGGCATCGTCGCGCTCACCCGCGGGACGCGCCTCAAGCCGGGCACACCCATCACGCTGCCCGGTGGCGCCACGGCGACCTTCCTCGAGCGACTCGACGACGGCGCCGCGAAGCTGTCCCTCGAGGGGGTGGTGGATCTGTGGGCGTGGCTGGAGGCCCACGGGGCGCTGCCCCTGCCGCCCTACATTGAGCGGGAGGCGGGCCCGGAGGACCGCGGCCGCTACCAGACGGTGTTCGCCGACAAGCCGGGCGCCGTCGCTGCCCCCACCGCGGGCCTGCACCTGACCGACGCCGTCTTGGACGCCCTGCGCGCCAAGGGCGTGGCCATCCACACCGTGACCCTACACGTCGGCCCGGGCACCTTCGCGCCCGTCCGTGTCGAGGACATCGCCACGCACCACATGCACTCCGAGCGCTTTGAGGTGCCTGCGGCGACGGCGGCTGCGGTGACCTCGGGCCGACCGGTTGTGGCGGTGGGCACGACGGTGGTCCGGGCGCTGGAGGCCCACGCGCGGGCGCCGGGCGAGGGGCGCACCGACATCTTCATCTACCCGGGCTTCGAGTTCCGGGTGGTGGATGGCCTGCTGACCAACTTCCACCTGCCCAGCAGCACCCTGATGATGTTGGTCAGCGCCTTCGCTGGCCACGCGCGCGTGATGGCGGCCTACGCGCACGCCGTCGAGGCGCGCCTCCAGTTCTTCAGCTATGGCGACGCGTCGCTGTGGGCCCGGGAGGGCGGCCGATGGACCTGAACTTTCGCGTCGAGGGCCGCTGCGCCCAGACCGGTGCGCGGCGCGGCCGCTTCCAGACCACCCACGGCGAGGTGGAGACCCCGATCTTCATGCCCGTCGGCACGGTCGCCAGCGTCAAGGGGCTCACGCCCGAGGAGCTCTACGACCTCGGCGCGACCATCATCCTCGGCAACACCTACCACCTGGCCATCCGCCCAGGCGTGGACTCGCTGCGGGCGCTGGGTGGCATGCACGAGATGTACAACTGGCGCCGCTCGATCCTGACGGACAGCGGCGGCTTCCAGATGCTCAGCCTGGCGGCGCTGCGCAAGGTGGACGAGCGCGGCGTGCGCTTCCGCAACCACATCGACGGGGCGCTGCTGGACCTCACGCCCGAGCACGCCATCGAGATCCAGGCGGCCATCGGCAGCGACATCATGATGTGCCTCGACCACCTCGAGGCGTCGACGGCGC
>JAUHVS010000268.1 GCA_030424955.1 bacterium
CGGGCTCACTCGGGGCATCCCGCGCTGTAGCGACCGCCCGCGGGGCACCGGGCCGGGCTGCTCATCGTGCCCGGGTAGGCGGCGTCGTGACGCTGGATCGCTTCACCGGTGAGGTCGGGCACGCGGGTGGCGCTGATCCCGTCGGCGTACAGGCCGTCATCCACGGCCAGCGTGTTGAGGGTCGCCTCGCCGTCCATCAGGCGGAAGGTCCACGGATCGCCGTTGGTCAGCCGGGTGCCGGCGGCCTCGTGCATGGGCGGCACGTCGGGCACCGGGAACCACTCGGTGGTCTCGACGGTGCGCCGCACGGCAGCGGCCCCGCGGGGCGGCAGGCACCCACCCCGGAAGGTCGCGTAGGCCTCGGGCGCCGCGGCGTCCTTCTGCGCCGTGATGACCAGCCCATCCAGGCCGATGGCGCGATCGGTGGTGTTGACCAGCTCGACGAACTCATCCGTCTCGCTGCTCCCCCCCTGGTTGCCGTTGACCAGCAGCTCGTTGAGGACCAGATCACCCGCCCCCGGGCCATCGCAGGGCGGGGGGCCGAGATCGGGGCCAACGCCCATGTCGCCGTCGCCCCCATCCACGCCGCCGTCGGCGGGCGGGCCCATGTCGCCCCCAGGGGCCGCGCAGCCATCGGCGTAGCTGTTGATGCCGTCGGGGCAGAGGGCCGGGCTCTGCGGGATGCCGCCGAAGAGATCCTCATGCCGAGCGACGATCGCGCCGCTCAGATCCGGCGTGCGGTTCGCGCTGACCCCTTGCTTGACCACGGCCTGCGGCACGGTCAGCCGGCTGAGCTCGACACCGGCGCGGTCCACGAGCACCAAGGTGTTGTCGGCCGAGTTGGTGAGGCGCAGGGAGGACGTCCCCACGGGGCGCGGGCTCGGCACAGGGGCGAAGATCCAGGCGTCGTTGCCCCCCTTTCGCACGGCGACGGCGCCCCGGCCAGGCAGGCAGCCCCCCTCGAAGGTGATGCTCGGCGCGTCCCCCTCCTTGGCCACCGTCACGCCGGCGAGATCCACGGGGCCGGCGCTCAGGTTCACCAGCTCCACGAACTCGTCGCTCTCGGCCGAGCCCCCCTCCGCGCCATCGACGAGCACCTCGTTGATAACCAAGGCGCCCGGCTGCGGCGGATCGCAGACCGGGAACCCACCGTCCACCACGCCGCCGTCGCCGCCGCCGACGTTGCCGGGCATGCAGCCCGTGTCGAAGGTGCCCCCGTTGACGCAGCGCCCGGGCGAGGCCGGGGCCCCGAAGGTGTCGTGCCCGACGATGTCGGGGCCCATGAAGTCGGGGCTGCGGTTGACGCTGATCCCTGACGCCACCAGCGCCGTGGGGATGGCGAACTGGTCGAAGAGATCCCCCTGCGGGCCCTGCAGCACCAGCTGGTAGTCCGTGCTGTTGGGGAAGCTGAAGCTAGCGCCGCCCAGGTCGTAGACCAGGGTCGCCTGCGGGTGGAACACGCTGGCCTCTGGCGTGCGGAAGAGCGCCGCGACGCCCCGCGCGGGCAGGCAGCTCGCCTGGAAGGTGATCTTGGCGCGATCGTCGCCCACCTCCAGCAGGCGCACGCCGTCGAGGTTCACGGCCTCGTTGGCCAGGTTCACGAGCTCGACGAACTCGGAGTCCTCGTCTCGGCCCTCGCCGTCGGTCATGACCTCGTTGATCAGCAGCTCGCCGGGCTGCACCGCGCGGCAGTTGGTGTCGATGACACCGCCGTCCCCGCCGCCCCCCGCGCCGCCGCCGCCGACCACGCACTCACAGATGCCACGGGCGACGCACAGCCCCGCCTGACCGGCCGGGCAGGTCTTGCTGCAGGCCTCGCCGGTGGTGCACTTGCCAGCCTCGCAGCCCGCCATGGCCCCCACGCTCGCGCCCGCCAGCAGCAAGCGGCCCAGCACCGTCACGATCCGCGTCCCCATGTGCCTGCTCCTTCAGAAAACGGTCATACGGTGTCAGGCCGCCCCGGGCCGACGCCAGCGAGGGCGTGGGTTCACTCGATCGGGAGCGGCTGGCCGCCGTTGGCGACGAGCCGGCTGAAGCGGCCCCCGGTCAGGGCGTCCAGCTCGCCGGTGAGCTGCTGGAGCTTCAGGTCCGCGAGCGCGCGGGCGGTGGGGTCCTTGGGCGGCGAGGTCAGCAGCTCGATCTGGCCGCGGCGCCGCTCGAAGTAGATCTGCGTGATGGTCTGGAGCAGCTGCTGGCGCGCGCGGGCGCTGTAGCGGTTCTCGCGGGCGACGGCGGTCTCTTGGTTGTTGAAGACCACATCGCCGAAGCGCCACCGGGCCTCGCCCCGCACCTGCAGATCGTCCTGGATGGTGTCGTAGCCCGTGCGCTCACCCGCCGCGCCGGTCTGGTCGAAGCGCGCCACGCTCCGCGACTCTTCGTCATCATCCTTGGTGAGGAGCACGCGCACCTCGGGCAGCAGCCCGCGGACCCGCGAGCGGGTCGACATGGAGGCGAACACCTCGGGGTGCAGGTTGGCGTAGTCGAGCGCCGCCTGCTGCACCTGGTTGATGGTCGGCTCGCGATCGAAGCGAGCCAGCAGGCCGGCCGCCTTGTCGGCCGCCGGCTGAGCCGACGCCAGCGGGGCGGTCAAGGCCAGCCCCAAGCCGAGGCCAATGGGCATCCAGATCGCGCGCATGGGAACTCCCCTCTTCATCGTCATCGCAGGGCCGGCGCCCAGCGGGTAAACACGCCACCGGTCAGCGCGTCGAGGCGGGCATCCACCTCGCGCAGGCGCATCACCTCGGGCAGGTGCAGGCCATCGGGTTCGAGCTGCACCCACAGGCGGAACATGACCCGCAGGCGCTCTCGGTAGAGCTTCGAGATGTCGGACAGCAGCCGCTGGCGGTCCCGCTCCGCCTGCCGGCGCTCCACGGCCAGCAGCGCAAAGGCGACCCCGGTGTCGACCGCCGCCGCGGTGTCGTCCGACAGCCCGGTGTCGACGAAGACGTCGCCGTCGTCCACGGCCCCGGTGCCGTCCAGCCCGTCGGTGGCGTCCAGGTCGGTCTGGGCGACCAGCGCCTGGGCCTCGGCGTCCGCGTCGGCCGCCCCCGTGTCCAGCTCACCCAGGCTGCTCGCCCGCTCGACCTCGAACATCATGCCGAGCAGGTCAAAGCGCAAGGTCCACTCCGCGAGCACGATCCACTGCGGGTTCGTCTGCTGGACGTCCACCAAGAGCAGGTCACGGGTGAAGGCGTCTCGGGTCTCGATGCGGAAGGGGTGGCTGACGTAGTTCACGGTCACGTCGGGCAGCAGGCCTCGCAGGATGGGCCGCCACCCAAAGCCGCGGCTGCGGGCGTCGAGCTGCTGGTAGCGCAGGGCGGCGGCGCTGACCTCCTCCAGCGTCGGCAAGGCGCGCAGCGCGCGCTGGAACCCGCCGACCCGGGCCGCGTCCGCTGCGCTGACCGAGGCGTCCACCAGCCGCTGGAGCCCAGCCGCCGTGGCCAGCCAGACGTCATCGCCGACCACGAGCGCGTCGAGCAGCGCCATGCCGCCAGGCCACGGGGGATCCTGCCGCGCCAGCTGGCGGCACTCCGGATCCACGAAGAGCACCCGCGCCTCTCCGACCACCACCAGCCCATGGGGGCCGGCCACCAGCTTGCGGGGCGTGGTCGCGGTGGGCGGGCACAGCCGCCACTCCGACCCCGCCCAGCGGTAGAGGGCCATCGGCGTCGCGGCCCAGCGCACGGCGCCGTGCGCCGCCACCGCCTGCGGGCGCCCGGTCGGGGTGGGCTGCCGTTGGGGCTCGCCCTGGCCGGCCCAAGTCCAGACGGTGCCATCGGCAACGAACACCAGGCCGGCGTCATCGGCCGCCAGGGCCTCGATGGCGCCGATGCGATGCGCCTGGGGCACGCCATCGGCGCCGATCTTCACCAGCCGGTCCGCCAGGGCGACCCAGAGATCCCCGCCGCTCACCACCGCAGCGCGGGCGCCCTTCAGCGTGCCGACAGGGCCCCGAACACCCAGCGCGCTGGCGCGCAGGACCCCGGCGCCGGTCACGACCCACACGCCGTCGCTGGCCGTGGCCAGGGCGACGATGCGGTACGGGCTGTCGGCGTCGGGATCGGTCTCTTCGACGTAGGCGCGGAGCAGCAGGCGCGCCGCGTCCTCGGTGAGGGAGTCTTCGTTGACCTCGTTGCCGGCCATCGCCTCGAGGGCCTGGAAGGCGTCCTCGGAGACCTGATCCAGCCAGGCCTGAGGGAACGGCCCAACGGCCTCGACGTGCTGGCCCTCGTCCCAGCGGAGCTGTGGGCCGTAGGGGCCGACGGTGCGCCAAGGGTCGGAGGGGGTCGGCTGGCGGTAGATCCAGCCGCCCGAGGCGGCGTAGCGCGCGCCGTCGCCCCCCTGCGCGATGGCCGTGACCGCCGCGCTGCCCAGATCGCCGCTGACCGGGCGCCAGGTGCCCGGGCGCAGGCCGGCCTGGGCCAGCCCGCTCAGCAATAGCGTGAAGACGAGGAGCGCGCGCATTGGCAAGCGTTCTAGCCGGACCAGCCCGCAGACGCCAGTGATCAACTCGTGACAGGGCCAGAACAGGCGCTCGGGGCGCGGCGCGGCGTGCCGCTGGGCGAGGGTCGTGCGGCGGGTCAGGCAGGCGAGCCGCCCAACACCGGGCCCCGATCAGTCCTCAATGACGAAGTCGACCTTGATGCGCTTGGTGCTCTGGATGGCCTCGCCGCCCAGCGTCGCGGGCGTGAAGGTCCACTGCTTGACCGCCTCGACGGCTGCCTCATCCAGGCCAAAGCCGAGCCCCTTGATGAGCTTGACCGCCGCCACGGTGCCGTCGGGCTTGATGGTCACGACGACCACCACCTGCCCCTCGACGTTGGCGCGCAGCGCAGCGCGGGTGTATTTCGGCCGCAGCTGACGCTTCACCTTCGCCGAGGTGCGCTTCGGTGGCGTCGGTGGGGCCGCCGGCGGCCCCTCGACGGTCTTGCCCGGGCCCTCGACCGGCTTGCCCGTCACCGGCGCGCTGCCATCCCGCGAGACCTCGCCCATCTGGGTGATGCCCACGTTCACCGCCGCGCCGGTGCCGCGCGCGTCGGTGCTCTTCAGGGTGATCCCCACCTTGGGTGGCGCGGGCTTCTTCGGCGGCGGCTTCGGGTCCTCGGCCTTCGCCTGCGGCGGCGGCTTGGGGGGCTCGGCCTTGGGCTTGGGCTTCGGCTTCGGCTTGGGTTTCGGTTTGGGCTTCGGCGGCTCGGGCTTGGGCTCCGGCTTCGGCTCGGGCTTGGGCTCCGGCTTCGGCTCGGGCTTCGGCGGCTCCGGCACGACCTCGGGGGGCTTGGGCGGGCTCACCGGCACGATGGTCACCACGGACGTGGCCGTGCGCTTCAGCCCGGGCGTCGGGGTGTAGTACTTGGCGGCGAACAGGCCGCCGCCCTGCAGCACGCCTGCCACGGCGACGCCGAGCACCAGCACCAGCAGCCGCCGGCCCTTCTCGGGCTCATCCTGGAGGGCGAAGAACACGCTCAGCGCTCCTCGAGCTGCTCAGGATCGATGTTGATGGCGAACTTGATGACGCCGTTCTGGCGCACCAGATCGATGATGCGCACCACCCGCCCGTGGCTGACGTTCTTGTCGGCCGCGATGATGGCCTGGGGCTCGTCGGGCTTCGGGCCGCCGGGCTTGGCGGCGGCCTTCTCAGCGGCCGACTTTGCCGCCGCGCGCTTGCACACCTCGGCCAGGTTGGCCTCGTCCGTCGGCTCACCGTTCAAGAAGAGCGTGCCGTCGGGCTTGATCACCACCGACAGGGTGGTGTCGAGGGTCTCGCCGCCGGTGGCCGCCTTGGGCAGCTCGACCTCGATGCTGTTCTGCACGATGTAGCTCGACGCGACCATGAAGATGATCAGCAGCACGAGCATGATATCGACCAGCGGCGTGACGTTGATGCCTGTGATGCCGTCGTCGTCGTCGCCGCCCATGGTGCCGCCGGCCACGTCACTCCCCTTCGCGGGTGCCGCCACCCAGCTGCGCGAGCACGATGCGTGCGAGGAAGTCCACGTTCCCGACCCGCTGCTTCTGCATGCCCTTGAAGTAGTTGAAGAGCACGACCGCAGGGATGGCCACCAGCAGCCCGACCGCGGTCGCCACCAGCGCCTCGGCGATCCCGGGCCCGACGACCTCCAGCCCGCCCTTCGGGTTCTTCCCGAGCTCCTTGAAGGAGACGATGATCCCGATGACGGTGCCGAACAGGCCGATGAAGGGAGCGTTGTTCCCCAAGGTACCGAAATAGTTCAGGAAGCGATCAAACCGCAGCCGCTCACGGGCCAGGCTCGACATGACCACCTGCTCGACGACGTGGCCCCCGCGCTCGTAGGCCTCAAGGGCGTCCGCGAGCACGCGCTCCTCCATCGCGATGCCGTTGGCCACCCGCTTGCGGGCCCCGTCGAGATCGCCGTCGTCCAGCAGCCGCACGAGGTCGCGGCCGATGCTGGGGGCGTCCACCCGGGTGCGGAGGTAGAGCGCCAGGCGCTCGACGGTCAGCACGATCAGGATGAAGCCGAGGATCACCATCAGCCACATCACCCACTCCGCGCCCAACTCAGCGAACGACAAGAACGCTGTGATGATCGAGAAGCCGTCTGCCTGTTCGCCCATCTACCGTGTCTCCTGGAATCGGGGGGTGCCCAAAGGAATCGCCCGTCGAGGCGGCCGGCACCTTACGGAGCCTGAATTTACGGTGTCAACTGTGCCCAGGTCTGGTCAGTTGTCCGCTCGGGCCGCCCCGGTCATGGCCCACCGGGACCAGTCCGCGGGGGCCGCCCCGGGGTCATCAACCTCGGCGACGACCCAACGGATTCCACGGGGCACTGCAAGGTCGCGCACGACGCCATCCATCGCGCCATCGGGCGGCAGCGTGAGGGTCACCAGCGAGCGGCCATCGCCCCAGACCCGCAGGCGGCGGGGCCAGTGCCGGGGGGGCGCGTTGATCCGCACCTGCACCCGGCCCGCCACCCGGCGCGTCACCGTCACCAGCGGCCCCCCGCTGACGCACACCGGGCCGTCGCGTAGCGCCGCCCGCCAGCTCCCCCGCGCCGGCAGCCAGGTGCGCAAGACCCCGCAGCGCTGCGTCGGATCGCCCCCGCTGCCCCCGAGCGGGGCGACGGGCACGCCCCGCCAGAGCAGGTCGAACCAGTCGGCCCGTGCCTGCTCGCGGGCGACCCCCGGGCCGGCGACCTCGACAGCGTCAAAGGCCAGCGAGAAGCCGCCGGCCGGCAGCGGGCGGCCCGGGCTGAACCCAAAGCGCGCGAAGTAGCCTGCCCCCGGCGACCGCGGGCTGAGGAGCGCCAGCACGGCCTGCCCCCCGGACCGGCGGGCGTCGGCCAGCAGCGCGCCGGCGCGCCCGGTGCGGCGGGTGCGCCCCGGGGTGGCGGGCCAGCTGACGAAGCGCGCCCGATCGTCCAGCTCGAGCCGGTGACTCGGCACCCCGCCCATGCCGAGGGCGCCGGGGACGACGGCCGCGTCGATGCCGTGGGCGAGGCAGGCGCGGCGCGCCGCCTGCCCGGTGGCGGCGCCGTGGCCGTCCACCGCTCGCCATGCGGCGCGCGGCCAGGCCGCGGTGACCACCAGGCGCAGGCTCACGGCAGCGTCGGCGCGCACGACCACCCGGGCCGCGGACGC
>JAUHVS010000269.1 GCA_030424955.1 bacterium
TGCCGCATGGACGGCGACTGCAACCCGGGCGACCGCTGCGACGGCGCGCGCTGTGTGCCCGACGGCGGCGCGTGCCCACCCGATCGGCTTGAGCCAAACGATCCCGGGCAGATGCCATCGGCGCTGGCCCTGGACGCGCCCATCGAGGGCGTGGGCATCTGCCCGGGCGACGTGGACACCTTCGCCGTGGCCCTGGGCGTCGATGACACCCTGAACGGCGCGCTGCGCTTCGACGACGCGGCCCCGCTGCTGTCGCTGCGGCTGCACGATCCGGCCGGCGCGGTGGTGGCCGAGGGGATGCCGGGCAACGCCACGGTGTTCTTGGTGCACCGCGCGGCCGTGGCCGGCGTGCACGTGGTGGAGGTGTACGGCACCACCCCCGAGGCCCGCGCGGCCTACACCCTGACGGCCACCGTGGAGGCGCCGCCGATGTGCGCCGACGTGGTGGTGTACCCGGACGCCGACGGCGACGGGTTTGGCGTGGACGCCGGGCAGGCCCAGCAGTGCCTGGCGCCCGACGAGACGCCCGCGGGCTTCGCGCGGCAGACCGGCGACTGCTCGCCCGCCGATCCGTGGGGCCACCCCGAGAGCAGCGAGATCTGCGGGGACTGGGTCGATGACGACTGCGACGGCGTGGACGCGGCCTGCCCGGCCTCGGTGCCGGCCATTCAGGTGCCGCAGTGGGACTGTGTGGGCGCGCCGCCGGCGTCGGTGGTGGCCTACGCGCGCTTCCCGGACGGCGGGGGCTACTTCCAGGATGGCGGCTGCTTCTTCTTCTTCGAGGGGCTGCCGGGGGAGTTCCACGTCAAGCGGTTCCTGACCCGCGCGCGGAACGACGCGGGCTGCGCCACCATCAACGGCTGCACCTGTCCGAGCCTCAACGGCTGGCCGAGCTATGACCGGCGCATGTACGCCTTCACCCGCGCCGACGTGCCGGACGCCGCCTGCGCCGAGGTGTCGATCATCGATCACGGCGGGGAGCAGCAGCCGGTGTCGAGCGCGTGCCGTAAGTACCTGTATCAGATGCACTTCTACGACATCCCCTACAGCTTCGTGGCCACGGGGCTGGCGGAGCTCGAGCGGCGGCTGTCGCTGTTCCCGGTGGTGGAGGTGGCCTGCGCCGAGGACGCGCCCCACCGCAACCTGCCCTTCCAGCCGCTGATCAGCGCGCCCATCGAGCGCAACCCCGGCTGGGTCCCCCGGGCGCCCTGAGGGGGCCGGCCCCCCGCGCCGCCCTCCTCAAGGCCCTCGACGCGCGACGCGCCGTGTGGCATGGCCGGCCTCGACCGCGCCGCGAGGGGGGCTCCCGATGGAGACGCCGACACAGGCAGCGCAGCGCACCCGGCGCTGGATGGCGGTGGGCCTGCTGGGCACCGCTGCCCTCGGGGCCGCCCTGCGCTGGACCCTGGCCGGGGTGGATCCGTTGGGCCTGGGCGCGCGCTTCGCCGCGGTGCGCCACGCGCACTCGCACCTGGGCTACTACCTGTTCTTGTTCCCGGCGCTGTGGGCCGCGTGGCGGGCCATGGGGCGGCCCACGCCGGGCCGCTGGATCGTGCACGGCTACGGCGCCGTCGCCCTGGCGGGGGCGGTGGCCTTCGCGCTGGGCGGCTATGGCGGGGTGTCCATCGCGGCGTCCACCGCCGTGGGCGCGGCGTGGGGGCTGTCGACGTGGCGGGCGCGCTGGCCGCTGCGGGGGGACTGGCGCGCGGCCGCGCTGCCGGCTGTGGCGGTGAGCCTGGCGCTGGTGGTGCCCATCGCGCTGCTGACCCGCCGGTCGCCGGCCGTCGCGACGCACCTGGTGCGCAGCTTCCTGACCCTGTTGCTGCTGGGCGGCATGCTCCCCGCCTGGGTGGGGGCGGCCCGCGTGCCGGCCTGGCTGTGGGGCGCGGGGGCGGCCCTGGCGGCCTTCGGTGGGGGCTTCGCGTGGGCGCCGGGCCGGGCGGTGGGCTACGGGGTGCTCGCCGCGGCGCTGCTGTGGGCCACGGCACAGGCGCCCGCGGCGCGCCTCACGCGGGCGTTGTGGCGGGCGGTGGCCGTGGGGTTCGCGGCCTACGCCGTCGGCTGGCCGTCCGCTGGGCATGGCATGTCGCTGGCGGGGGTGCACTTCATCGCGCTCGGGCCTGTCGTGGTGCAGGCCTTCGGTGTGCGCCCGGGGCTGCGGCCGTCATGGGCGCTGTGGCCCTACCTGGCGGCGGTGGCGGGGCTGTGCGCGGCGCTGGTGGCGGGGGACGCCGGCGGCGGCGGCTTCGCGGCGCGCTGGGCGGCGGTGGCCGGCGTGTGCGTGGCGGGTCTGCTGGCGGTCATCGTGTGGCATGGTGAGCGGGCCACCCACGCCCCCGAGGCCTGATCCCATGCGCCGTACGCTCTTGTTGGCCCTGCTCTGTCTCTCGCCCGTCGCCGCGGCCGCTGAGGCCCCGCCCCCTCCACCGGGCGCGCCCGCAGCGGGCCCCCGCTGGACCCTGCAGATCGATCCGCTGACCACCGCGCTGGGCTATGTGCACCTGCAGATCGAGCGCGCGCTGGCGCCCCACTGGTCGGTGTACGTGGGCCCACACTCGCGGCTGTTCAGCAGCCCGCTGAGCGACACCGACGAGGCCTTCGTGGGCTACGGGGCCGAGGCCGGGCTGCGCTACTTCTTCCGGCCCAGCGCGCCCCAGGGGCCCTGGGCGCAGGTGCGCGGGGTGGCCGCCCACCTCACCGCCGAGGGCACGGGCGAGACCGCGGTGGGGGGCTACGTCAGCGCCCTGGGCGGCTGGACCTGGATCTTCGCGGGGCACCTGGTGCTCGCCGCCGGCGGGGGCGTGCAGTACATCCACTACCGCGTCGATGGGCTGGGGCCGCAGGGGGTGTTCCCGGCGCTGCACACCACGGTGGGCGCGGCCTTCTGAGCGCCGGTTGCGCGCGGCCCTGAGGTCCGGCCGCAGGCGCCCGGTCAGGCCCGCTCGGCCTGCTGGGCGAGCTGTTCGCCCCACCGGCTGAGGGTGCTGTGCAGGGCGGGCTCCAGGGCGGCGCCGGGCAGCGCCAGGGCCTGGGCCACCACCGCCTGGGCCGTGCGCGCGGCCGCCGGGGAGGGGAGCACGGCGTCGTTGAAGGCGGCGTAGGCGCCCTGGGCGTCGCCCGCGGCGGCGAGCACCGGGGCGAGCACCGCGCGGATCCAGGTACACACCGGCTGCAGCCCCAGCACGGCCGAGGTCTCGCGGGCCTCGTCGAGCAGGGTCCGGGCGTCGTGGGGCCGGCCGATGGCCAGGGCCAGGCGCACCCGGCGCAGGCGCAGCGTCACCGCCTCCACCCACCAGCCGCGGTCGTCCGCCAGGGCCTGCAGCCCGGCGAAGCGGGCGTCGGCCGTGGCCAGGTCGCCGTCCGCGGCCGCGGCCTCGGCGCGCAGGAACCGCGCCGCCAGCCCACCGCGGGTGGCGTCGAGGGTGGCGAAGGCGGCCTCGGCCGACTTGCCCACCCGCCGCGCGAGGGCCGCGTTGCCCAGCATCAGCTCCACGTGGCCCTGGCCCAGCAGCGCCCACTGGACGCCGCCGTCGTCGGCCCCCGCCGTGCACAGCGCGCCGGCCTCCTCGAAGGCGGCGCGGGCGGCCTCGGGCTGGTGGCGGTCGAGGTACAGCCAGCCGGCCACCTGCTTGCACCACCCCCGGGCCACGGCGTGGGATCCGGTCTCGAGGCGGTCGAGGGCCTCGAGGAGCGCGTTGGCGGTCTCGTCGAGCTGCCCGCGCCGGCGCAGCAGCTCGGCCTTCAGGCGGGCCGCGCGGGCGGCGTCGAGGGGCCGGCCCAGGCTGTCGGCGAGATCCTGTGCGCGGTGGGCGGCGATGACCCCGCGGCGTACCGAGGGCTGCGCCGGGCCCAGGGCCCAGGCCGCGGCGTCGAGCAGGGCGGCCAGGGCGGCGGAGGTCTCGCCGAGCTGCTCGGCGTGCCACGCGCGCTCCAGGCCGTAGCGGCCGCGGGCGTCGCCCTCGAGGCGGCGCAGGGCGCGGGCCCAGCGGCGGTGCCAGCTCTCGGCGCGCACCCGCTGGTGGCTCGCGAGCCAGTCCGACAGCTCGGGGCGGGTGAAGGCCCAGCCGCCCAGGGGGTGGCGCACCAGCCAGCGGCCGCGCTCCGCGGCGAAGAGGGCGGCGCGGTAGGGGCGGTTGGGATCGTCGGCGCGCAGGGCGTCGACCACGGCCTGGGTGATGGGCACCTGCGCCCGCGACAGGCCCGCCACCACGTCGGGCACCAGCACCTCGGCGCCCTCGGCGGGGAGCTGGCGGAAGATGGCCCGGCGCAGCTCGTCGGGGCGCTCGGGCAGCAGCACGCCGGGGGCCAGGGTGTTGCCGTGGTAGGTGCGCATCAGGCGGCCGTCGAGCAGCCAGTCCACCAGCTCGGGCAGGGCCTGCGGGTAGGCGCGCCCAAAGGCCTCGACGCCGGCGGCGGTCTGCGGCTCGGGGGCCACGCGCTGCTGCACGTAGGCCCGCACGCCGGCGGGGGTCAGGGGCTCGATGGGCAGCCAGGTGATCAGCGAGCTGGCCGGGAAGCGGGCCGCCCAGCGCTGGGTGGTGGGGTGGTGCCGCCGGGCGGTCACCACCACGCACACGGGCAGCTCGCCCTCGGACAGCACGGCCTCGATGAGGTCGACGCCCTCCTCCTCGGGGGCCCAGTGCACGTCGTCGAGCCACAGGATCAGCGGGCCGCGGCTGGCCAGGTGGTGGATGACCGCGCGGAAGGCGCCGGCCAGCATGCTGGTGGCCCCGAAGCCGCCGACGTGCCAGGCGGGCTCCAGCGCGTTGGGCGGCCGCGAGAAGGGCGAGCTGTCGGGCACCAGCAGCGGCGGCAGCACCCGGCACAGGGTGGCGTCGTCGAGGCCCAGGGCGGGGGCCAGGCCCTCCACCCGCTCGCGCACGCCGTCGAGGGACGCGGGGCCCGTGCGGAACAGCCGCTGCAGCGCGCCGGCGAGCCCGGAGCCCGGGGCCTCGCCCGGGGCGAAGCGCACGGTCAGCAGGCGGGCGGCGCCGCGCACCTGGGCGTGATCGGTGACGAAGCCCACCAGCGCGCTCTTGGCGGTGGCCGCGGGGCCCTCCACGATCACCAGCCGGCTGCCGTAGCCCTGCGCGGTGGCCTCCACCGCCTGCCACAGGGTGTCGATGGCGCCGTCGCGCTCCACCAGCCGCGCCGGGGCCAGGGCGGCCAGCGGGAAGCCGCCGGTCATCAGGGCGTAGGGCGCGAAGGGGGGCCGCTCGGGGCGGGCGCGGGGGCTGGGCTCGGCCCAGGTGACCTCGCCGGGCAGGCTGGCGAGCGTGTGGCCCACGTGGGCGGCGCTGGCGGGGCGCTGGGCGGGCTCGCGGCGCAGCAGCCGGCTCAGCAGGTGCGCCAGGGTGGCGTGGTGGGGCCCACCCACGGCCTCGGGCAGGTCGGGGGCGCCCGCCGCCTGCCGGGCCAGCATCAGCCCGACGCCCCGCTGATCGCCGTAGGGGATGTCGCCGCAGAGCAGCTCCCAGAGCACCAGGCCGAGGCTGTATAGATCGCTCCAGGGGCCCACGTGCCAGGGGGGGCGCTCGGCGACCTCGGGGGCGATGTAGCGCAGCGAGCCCTGGTACTTGAGGGTCAGCCGCGCGCCGGGCAGGCGGTCGCTGTCGCCCTCGTCGAGGCGGGTGATGCCCACGCTGAGCAGGCGCACGCTGGGGCCCTCGGGCGTGCGCAGGATGCGGATGTTGCCGGGGCGCAGATCGAGGTGCACCAGGCCGCGGGCGTGCAGGTAGGCCAGGGCGTCGCACACCTGGGTGAGCACGGCCCGCACGAAGCCCCAGGCCGGGCGGGTGCTGGCCCAGTCCGTCAGCGGCTCGCCGCCCACCCACTCGGTGACGATGAAGGCGCCGCCCAGCTCGTCGACGCCCTCGTCGAGGACCCGCGCGATGTAGGGGTGCCGCAGCCGGGCCGCCGCGTAGGCGCTGGCGCGGAACAGGTCGACGCGGTCGGGATCGTCGGCGCCGCGCTCCAGGAACCGCACGGCGACGGGCTGCCCGGAGCGCTCGTCGGTGGCCGCCCAGATGGCGCCGACCCCCTGCGTCGACAGGCGGTCTTCGAGGCGGTAGCGGCCGGCGATGCGGGGCATGGGATCAGACATTGGCCGCGATTGTCGGCGCGGGCGGGCCGAGCGGCAAGGGCTTCGCCGGCACGGCGGCTCGGGGGACCGGGCCCTGCTACACTGACCGGATGCGGACTGGGCTTCAGAGGCGTGAGGGCGGCGCGGGGTGGGTGGCACCGCGGTGGCCGGTGTGGGCCGCGCTGTGGGGGGCGCTGTGGGCGCTGAGCGCGTGCGACGCCGGCGATGACGCGCCGGGGCGAGACGGGGCGCCGCCCGACGGCGCCACCGACGCCACCGCCGCAGCGGACGCGAGCCTGGGGCCGCCGGTGGGGGCGCGCTGCGAGGCGGGGCGCTGCGCCGCGGGCGGCGACTGCGTGGGGGGCCGCTGCACCCGCCCGTGCCTGGGGGACGCCGACTGCCCCGAGGCCGATCTCATCTGCGTGGGCGCAGCGCAGGGGCTGGGCCAGTGTGCGCCCGCCTGCGGGGCGGCCGGGGACTGCGCGGCCGACGAGATCTGCGCCACCGAGGCGCCCGGGCTGGGCGGCTGTGTGGCGCCCGGGCCCGGCGCCGCCGGGGCGGCCTGCGAGGGCAGCGCGGCGTGCGCCAGCCGGGTGTGCAGCGAGGGCGTGTGCCTGGCCCCCTGCGCCGGCCCCGGCGACTGCCCGGCCGACACCGCCTGCCTGGCCCTGCACACCCAGTCGGTGTGCGTGACCGCGGGCGCGGGGGCCGACGAGGCGCCCTGTACCCGGGGCGCCGACTGCGCCACCGGGGTGTGCCGGGGGGGGCGCTGCACCACCACCTGCGCCGACGGCGCCTGTGACCACGACCGCGTGTGCCGGCCCTACCAGCAGCTCGCCCTGTGCGAGCGGCGCTGCGCCGACACCGCGGGCTGCGGCCCCGGGGCGGCCTGCGCGCTGGTGGCCGGCCTGACCCAGTGCGTGACCCGCGGCGCGGGGGCGCCCGGCGCGGCCTGCGACAGCCCGAGCGACTGCGCGAGCGCCGTGTGTGGCGCGGACGGCGCCTGCGCTACGCCCTGCGCGGTGGACGGCGGCTGCCCCGCGGGCCAGGCCTGCCTCACCGATCTGACGGGCAGCACCTGCCGGCCCGCGGGCAGCGCGGCGGCCGGGGCGCCCTGCGCGGCCGATCCCGACTGCGCCAGCGGGCTGTGCGCGGCGGGCCGCTGCGGCGAGGGCTGCGCTGCGGACGCCTGCCCCGCGGGCCTGCGCTGCACGGGGTTCTTGACCGGCGCCTACTGCTTCGCGCCGTGTCGGGATGACGCCGAGTGCCCCGCCGCGGCGTTCTGCGATCCGCGCTTCGCCGAGGGCCCCACCTGCTTCTGGCGCGGGGTCGTGGGCGACGACGGGCGGTGCGCAGCCCACGGCGACTGCGCCTCGGGGCGCTGCGCCGACGGGCGGTGTCTGCCGGCGTGCCCCGACGGCCGCTGCCCCGGGGATCGCGCCTGCGTGGCCTTCGCGACGGGGGCCTGGTGCTCGCCCACCCCCCGGGTGAGCGGCGCGGCGTGCGAGGGCGACGGGGCCTGCGCC
>JAUHVS010000270.1 GCA_030424955.1 bacterium
CCTGCGCCGCAGCGCCGCCGACGCGAAGGGCCGCGCCGAGCTCGCCAAGCAGTTCCAGTCCAAGGTCAAGGCGCTCATCAAGAGCTACGAGGCCAGCACCCAGGAGCAGGACCGCGAGGCGGCCGACAGCCACCGGCACGAGGCCATCAAGGTCTTCACCGAGATGGACATCAGCGGCGCCCAGATCTGCGATCGCTTCTTCGACAAGGCCGACCGCACCCAGTACAGCCTGGCCTGCCTCGACCCCGAGCAGTTCGGCGCCCAGCTCGACCAGATGAAGCAGCTGTCGGCCCGCGCCAAGGACATCATCCGCCGCAACGCCAAGCAGGCCTTCGACGAGCTCGACCGCGAGTCCGACCGCAACAAGCAGTAACCGCCCCGCGGTCCCCCCGCCCCCTGGCGCGGCGCCCCACCTCGGCGCCCGCCGGCCGCCCGACGGCCCGCCTTCCACTTCCGCCTCAGATGCCTGAGCTGCGTCGTTGCCCCATCACCCGTCGCTGGTCGATCATCGCGACCGAGCGGGCCGTGCGCCCGCAGGGTCACGACATGCGCCCGATCACCCGGCCCCCCGGGCCCTCGCCCTTTGCCGCCGGCAACGAGCACATGACCCCGCCCGAGATCTACGCCGTGCGCGACGGGGGCGGGCCCAACAGCTCGAACTGGCGGGTGCGGGTGGTGCCCAACAAGCACCCGGCGCTGCGGGTTGAGGGCGATCTCGACAAGCGCGCGGCGGGGCTCTACGACCAGATGAACGGCATCGGCGCCCACGAGGTGATCATCGAGAGCCCCGATCCGGAGTTCAGGTGGCACCACCTGCCCCACGGGCACCGGGTGGAGGCCCTCGAGGCCTACCGCCGCCGCATGCACGACCTGCAGCACGACAGCCGCTTCAAGTTCGCCATGCTGTTCCGCAACCACGGGGTCGCCAGCGGCGCGACGGTCGACCACGGCCACGCCCAGCTCATCGCGCTGCCCGTGGTGCCGCCCGAGACCGAGCGCATGCTCGACGGCGCGCGGCAGTACTACGAGATGCACGACCGCAACGTCTTCGACGACATCCTGCACCAGGAGCTCGACGACGGCCGGCGGCTGGTGCACGACGCCGGCGCCTTCGTGCTGCTCGCCCCCTACGCGAGCCGGGTGCCCTTCGAGCTGTGGATCGTGCCGCGGTTCCACGCGACGCGCTACGAGGCCGCCAACCGCGACCAGCTCGAGGGGCTCGCCGACATCCTCGCGCTGGCGCTGGACCGCCTGGACCGCGGCCTGGGCGATCCGGCCTACAACCTGGTGATCCAGAGCGCGCCCTACGGCCTCGATGACGTGCCGTGGTACCGCTGGCACATCCAGATCATGCCCAACCTGACCCGCGTCGCCGGCTTTGAGCTGGGCACCGGGTTCTTCATCAACTCCACCGCCCCCGAAGAGGCGGCCGACTTCCTGCGGAGCTTGCCCGCGTGAGCCAGCGCGTCCTGCATGTGACCGCCGAGGTCGCGCCCTACAGCGCCACGGGCGGCCTGGGCCTGGTGCTGCGGGAGCTGCCCGCCGCCCAGCGGGCCCGCGGCTGGGCCGTGCGGGTCATCAGCCCGCTCTACGGCTTCATCGACCGCACGGCGCTGGTCCGCGAGCCCGAGGCCATCATCTTTGAGCTCGGCGGCGAGACCCACGCCGTGCACCTGTGGCGCGACGCCGCCGGTGAGCACCTGTTCGTGGACGCCCCGGGCCTGCTCGACCGCGAGCACCCCTACGGCCCGCCGGGCGAGGCCTACGCCGACAACCCGCTGCGCTTCGCCGTGCTGTGCAAGGCCGCCGTGGCCCTGGCCGGCGAGACCGACCTGTACCACCTGCACGACTGGCAGGCCGGCCTGGTGGCCCTGTACCTGCGGGGCAAGCGGCGCGCCGTGCAGTCGGTGCACAACCTGGCCTACCAGGGCCTGTGCGACTTCGACTGGGCCGACACCCTCGAGATCCCCCACGCCCTCCGCGGCTTCGCTGGGCTGGAGTACTACGGCCAGATCAGCCTGCTGAAGGCCGGGCTCATCCTGGCCGACGCCCTGGGCACCGTGAGCCCCACTTACGCCCGGGAGATCACCCGCGAGCCGGGCGGCCGCGGCCTCGCGACCCTGTTCCGCCAGCGCAAGAACGGCCTGGTGGGCATCCTCAACGGCGTGTCGAGCGACCTCTGGGACCCCGCCACCGACGCGACCCTGCCGGCGCGCTACGGCGCGACGGATCTGGCGGGCAAGGCGGTGTGCAAGGCCGCTCTGCGCGCGCGGCTGGGCCTGTCCGATGGGCCCGTGTTCTCGGTCATCAGCCGCGCGGCGACCCAGAAGGGCCTGGATCTGCTGGCCCAGGCCGCCCCCGCCGCCATCGCCGCTGGGGCGCGCTTCGCGGTGCTCGCCGACGGCGATCCGCAGATCGTCGCCCAGCTTCAGGGGGTGGCCGACGCCCACCCGGCCGCCTTTGGCCTGGACGCCCACTACAGCGACGCCAGCGCCCGGCTGTTCCACGCCGGGGCCGACTTCGTGGTGATGCCGAGCCGCTTCGAGCCCTGCGGCCTGACCCAGCTGATCGGCATGCGCTACGGCACCCTGCCGGTGGTGCGGGCCACGGGCGGCCTGGCCGACACGGTGACCGATGGGGTCAGCGGCCTGAGCTTCGAGGCCGCCACCGCCGAGGCGCTGACCGAGGCCCTGCTGCGGGCCATCGCGCTGCACCGCGATCCGGCGCAGGCGGCCGCCATGCAGCAGCACGTCATGGCCCTGGACTGGTCGTGGTCCCGCGCCGCCGCCCTGTACGAAGACACGCTGTACGCCCCGCTGGTCCGCGGCGGGCTGAACACCATGCCCCCGAGGGAGCCCGCCCCGTGAGCGACGACCGCCGTCAACACATGCTGGACCGACTCGCCGACAGCGAGGCCACCGCCCTGGCCGCCGGCGGCGCGCAGCGCATCGCGCGCCAACACGCCAAGGGCAAGCTGACGGCCCGCGAGCGCGTCGACGCCCTGCTCGATCCGGGCAGCTTCGAAGAGTTCGACATGCTCAAGACCCACCGCTGTGCGGACTTCGGCATGGAGAGCCAGCGGGTGCCGGGCGACGGGGTCATCACGGGCCACGGCACCATCGACGGCCGGCGGGTGTTCGTCTTCTCGCAGGACTTCACGGTGTTCGGGGGCAGCCTCTCGGGCGCCTTCGCCGAGAAGATCTGCAAGATCATGGATCGCGCCATGGAGGTCGGCGCGCCGGTCATCGGGCTCAACGACAGCGGCGGCGCGCGCATCCAGGAGGGCGTGGTGTCGCTGGCGGGCTACGCCGACATCTTCCTGCGCAACACCCTGGCCAGCGGCGTGGTGCCCCAGATCAGCGCCATCCTCGGGCCGTGCGCGGGCGGGGCGGTCTACAGCCCGGCGATCACCGACTTCACGGTGATGGTGGACCAGACCAGCTACATGTTCATCACCGGCCCGGATGTCATCAAGACGGTGACCCACGAGGAGGTCACCCAGGAGGACCTGGGCGGCGCGCGGGCCCACATGAGCAAGTCGGGCGTGGCCCACCTGGTGGCCCCCGACGAGGCCGCCTGCCTCGACACCATCCGCGAGCTGCTGAGCTTCCTGCCCAGCAACCGCAGCGAGCAGCCGCCCTTCGTGCCGACCAACGATCCGGCCGACCGCGCGGACGCCGCCCTCGACACCCTGGTGCCCGACAACCCGAACCTGCCCTACGACATCAAGCAGGTCATCGAGGCGGTGGTGGACGACCGCTACTTCTTCGAGGTGCAGAGCGGCTACGCGCAGAACATGGTGATCGGCTTCGCCCGCTTCGGCGGCCGCAGCGTGGGCATCGTGGCCAACCAGCCGATGGTGCTGGCGGGCTGCCTCGACATCGACGCCAGCGTGAAGGCCGCCCGCTTCGTGCGGTTCTGTGACGCGTTCAACATCCCGCTGGTGACCCTGGTGGACGTGCCCGGCTTCCTGCCCGGCACGGCGCAGGAGTGGGGCGGCATCATCAAGCACGGCGCCAAGCTGCTGTACGCCTTCGCCGAGGCCACCGTGCCGAAGGTGACGCTGATCACCCGCAAGGCCTACGGCGGCGCCTACGACGTGATGGCGTCGAAGCACATCCGCGCCGACGTCAACTACGCCTACCCCACCGCCGAGATCGCGGTGATGGGGCCGGACGGCGCGGTGAACATCATCCACCGCAACGCGCTGAAGCAGGCGGACGATCCCGTGGCCACCAAGGCCGCGCTGGTGGACGAGTACCGCGAGACCTTCGCGACCCCCTTCCGCGCCGCCGAGCTGGGCTACATCGACGCCATCATCCGCCCGCGGGAGACCCGGCGGCGGATCATCGGGGCCCTCGAGATGCTCAAGAACAAGGTGCAGACCATCCCCGCCAAGAAGCACGGCAACATCCCGCTCTGACGGGCGGTGACCCCGGCGGCCTGCCCCACGCGGGCGGCCCGCGTCAGCCGGGCGGGGCCTCGACGGGCACCTCGACCCGGGCCGTGCGGCCATCCCCCAACGACACCTCGAACCGGCACACCCCGGCCTGACGCACCGTCAGGCTGAGCAGGCTGTTGCGCACGGTGCGCGGCCGGTGGTCGCCGTCGCCGAACTGGCAGACGCTGGGGCTGTGGATCTGCACCGTGCGCGGGAGCTGGTCGACGCACGGGATCTCGCCCTGCACCCGGGTGGTGGCCGAGACCGTCAGGTAGCGGCCGGCCGCGCTGCCCTGGTCGGAGCCCAGCACCACCGACTCCACCGCCACGTCCAGCCGGTCGACGTCGGCGGGGCCGAAGAGGGCGATGGGCTGCGCCAGCGCCGGATCGATGCTCGACGAGAGGGTCACGGGCACGTCCGCGGCCGGGGTGCCCCAGCGGCCGTGGGCGTCTACGGGCAGCAACCCCTCGCCCACCCACGGGACCGGGCCGCCGTCAAACTGCACATGCGGGCGCAGCACGTGGGCGTCGACGCTGACCCGGCTGTGCTCGCTGACGAACTGGGTGGCGCCGGGCTGCGACACGTTCTCGCAGCGGGCGCCCACCACCACCCGGTCGGCCAGGTGGGCGCTGACGGCACGCTGCGCCGTGCGCACGCTGCCGTCGTCGAGCCGCGCGCGCACCGTGAGGGTCGCGGCCCCGGGGCGCAGCGGCGTGACCTGCAGGCCGGCGCCGGTCTGGCGCACCGTGAGGGCGTCGGGGGGGCTGACGTCCACCGACAGCACCGCGGTGATCTGCTCGGTGGTGCACCGGCTGTCGGGGCCCGGGCCCGCGCTGTCCAGGGGCCGGCCCGCGCCGGCGGTGCAGGCGTCGCCCACGGTGAACGCCGCGGCGACCCCCACGGCGAGGGTGTCGGTGGGGCCTGTCAGCACCAGCCCGTCATCGAAGGCCACCTCGGCCCCCATGCAGCCCGTCAGCAACGCGGCGCTCGCCAAGATCCCGCTGAGTCGCCTGTGCATGCTGCCTCCTCGCCGCCGATGCCGGGAGGTAAAGCAAGCATTGGGCCAGGGTCAGGGGCGATGGCGGCCAGCGTGGGCGGGGCCACGGGGCCAGCGGGCTGGGGTAGAGCCCATCCACCTGGGGCCCCTGCCCCCCACCGCGGCGCCGCTGCGGCTACTGGCAGCCCTCGGCGTCGTCGGCCGGATCGTAGGTGAGGTTGAGCGCCAGGCTCCCCGTCACCAGGCCGTCATCCGACCGCCAGCGCAGCCACACGGGCGCCTGCGCCTGCGCGGCCTCCTTGCCGACCGGGATCGGCATGGCCGTCACCAGCCGCACGAGGCCCTGGGCCTCGACCTTGTCGGGGCTGATGCAGTCGGGGCAGGTCAGCCCCGTGATGTGCACGGGCACGCCGCAGTCGAACCGCACGTCAAAGCTGAGCTGTCGGGCGGTGGTGCCGGATCGCGCGCGCCCCGGGGTCAGGAAGGCGTAGGTCTCGGCGGTGACGCAGGCGTCGCCGTCTTGCTCGATGGCCTGCACCTGGTAGCCGTCCTCGGCCGCCGTACAGGCGACGATGAGGGCCGCGGGTGCGAGCCAGCGCCAGGCTCGATGGGTCATGACTGCCTCCTCGCGTCGGACACCTGTCAGGTCGGCCCTGGCCCGCCGGCCACCAAGCCGGGGGGGGTCGCCTGGGACAGCCCCTGCACCCATCTGGCGCAGGGCGGCATCTCTCGCCCGTCCCCCACCCGCTGCAGACAGGCGCGCCCATGCACCCCACCCCCTTGCACCGCGCGAGCGACTGGCAGGCTGGCCCCGACGGCGGGCAGCTGGATCCGAGCTGGGCCCAGGGTCGCGCGGGCTTCGGCGGCCTGCTGGTCACCGGCGCGCTGCGGGCCGCCGCCCACCAGGTCGCGCCCGATCGGCCCCTGCGCTCGGCGCTCGTGGACTTCGTGGGCCCCGTGCAGCCGGGCGCCGTGGGGGTACACGTCGAGGTCTTGCGGGCCGGGGGATCGCTGACCCGCGTCGAGGTGCGGCTCAGCCAGGGCGACGCGGTGCGGGCGGTGGTGCTGGCCAGCTTCGGCGCGCCGCGCCCGACCCAGATGGCCCAGGCCGGGCCGCGGGCGCCCGAGATGGCGGCGCCCGATGGGCTGGCCAGCCTGCCCTTTGTGCCGGGGATCACCCCCACCTTCACCCAGCACTTCGAGTACCGGTGGACGGTGGACTCGCTGCCCTTCACGGGCAGCGACCGCGGGCATGTGCAGGGCTGGATTCGGCCCCGTGACACGGCGCCTGTGGACCTGCTGACGCTGCCTGCCCTGCTCGACGCGTGGCCGCCGCCGGTGTGGAGCCGGGCGTCGCGGCCCTTCCCGGGCAGCTCGGTGACCTGGCAGATCAACCTGCTCGGCGGTGCGCCCGCGGGGGGCTGGGCGAGGGACGCCTGGTGGCGCTACGACGCCGAGACGATCATGGCGGCCGACGGCTACACCGACTTCGCGGCGCACCTGTGGGACGCCGACGGTCAGCTCATCGCGACATCGCGCCAGCTCTTTGCGGAGTTCTCGGGGGGACGCTGAGCCGCCCGCTCGCTGGGACCGGGCGGCTCAGGCTGGGTCGAGCCGTTCAGGCTCAGGGGACCGGCCGGATCACCGTGGTCTGATCCACGGCGAGCCGCTCGAAGGCCGGCAGCTGCTCGGGCCGCAGCGACCCCGCCTTGCTGGCGCCGCCGAAGGCCCCCGCGCGGCGCAGCGCGTCGGCCAGCGTCGGGCAGCTCACCTGCACGCCGTGCACCAGCTCGGGCGTCGGGGTCGACGCCGCCACCCGCTTCGGGCGCGGCACGATCCAGCCCCGGCCGGTCACGCCCGCCGCAGCGCACGCCGCCTCCACGTCCGCCCGCCGGCAGGTGGCCTCACCCAGCACCACCGCCCACGGCGCCGGCAGGGCCAGCGCCACCTGGGTGTCCGGGTCGAGCCGGCCCGCCCCAGCGTAGCGGTGCATGGCCACCACGTCGGCGGCCATCAGGCGCAGCGCCTTGCCGGGCAGCAGCCAGCCGAGCAGATCGTGCAGGCCCAGCGCGTGGGCCGTGTTGATCCACCCGTCCCGCGCCTTGTTGAAGGCGCCGGCGGCCTCGTTCCAGCTCGACGAGTCGTTCCCGCGGCGCACCACGAAGGTGCG
>JAUHVS010000271.1 GCA_030424955.1 bacterium
CACGACGAGCGACCCCATAAGGATGGCGGCGTCGAGCCGCGAGAGCTCGCCGTCCAGGAACAGGAACCAGGTCAGGCCCGTGGCGCCCAGCAGGAACGGGAACTCGCGCTTGAGCGTCGACGACTTCACCGCGATGGGCAGGATCAGCACCGTCGCGCCCAGGATCAGGCCGATGTTCGCGATGTTGCTGCCCACGATGTTGCCTACGGCGAAGTCGGGGATGCCGCGCATGCCCGCGATCACCGACACCACAAACTCGGGGAAGCTCGTGCCGTAGGCGACCACGGTGAGGCCGACCACCACCATCGACACGCCGAAGCGCCGCGCGACGCCGACGGCGCCGTCCACCAGCCAGTCCGCCGCGAGCACGAGCAGCAACAGGCCACCGAAGAGCGAGACGAGTGCGAGGAGCATGACCGGGTTCACCTCAGTTGCTGTTGGCCGGCCTGTCTACCGGCTGCGCTCACCGGCTGCAAGGCGGCCAGCCTACGGTGAGCGCGGTCGCCCAGGGGCGGGCGGCTACTCGGTCGCCAGGCAGAGCACAGGATGAGCCTCAGCGCATTCGGTCGCGACCAGCCCCTCGGCCGTCAGCCGCGCGCACGCCCCACCCCGCGGCTCGCCGGGCGCCCAGGCGTCCGCGGCGACGGCGCCCCCATCGAGCCACGTGCCCACGCCGTCCGAGACCCGCACGCCGACCCAGCCGCCTGCGGCGTAGCCGTTCGCCGCCAGCAGGTCGAGCGCCGTGGCGGCCAGCGGCGATCCGACCGTGGCCCCGAACACAGCGCACGCGCACGCCGTGGCCTCTGCCCCGCAGTCGCCAGCGCCCGCCCCGATGGTCGGCGCCAGGCACAGCCCCAGCCGCGCGCTGCCTTCTCCGAGCGGGCCAAGGGGATCACAGGGCAGGCACACATCGGCGCTCGCCGTGCCGTCCGTTGGCCGGACCGCCAACGTCTCGGCCGCGGTGCCCTCGGCGCAGCCCGCCTCAGCGGCCCACGGCACACACACGCGGCCGGCCCCCAGGGGGGCGCACACGAGGCCCTCGACGCAGTGCAGATCCCCTCCGCCGCAGCTCTCCCCAGGCCCCAGGGTGCCGGCGGGCACACAGGCCAGCTGCCCGAGGGTCTCCGCGAGCCCGCAGGTGGTCTCGGCAGGGCAGTCCTCAGCGGCGCCCGGCCGGCACGGCAGCACGCAGGCCCCCAGATCCGTTCGGTCGGGCACGGCCACCCGACAGAGGGCGGCGGCCCGGAGCGCCTCAGGCAGCGTGGAGGGCGGCGGGCTGGCGGGCAGGCTCGCGCAGCCGTCCGGCCGATCCGCAGTGGCGCAGAACCGCACGCACCGCGCCACCCCGAGGATCCGCACGCAGCCGAGCCCCTGGGCACAGCCCGCGGCGTCGTCGCAGGCGTCCCCCTCGCCGGCTGAGCCCCCCCCCGTCACGCAGGCGGGCGCCCCGTCGGCCGCGATGGCGCAGCGGGCGGGCGCGTCGCAGCCCGACTGCGCGACGGGATCACAGGCCCGCGCTCGGCTGCCCGAGGTGCAGCCCACGGCGCCGAGCGCCAGCGCCACCCCAAGCGCCACCCCAAGGCAGGCCCCCGCCCGCGCCGGGGCGCGGCGCGTCTCCAAGGCAATCCGTCGGTTCATCCGCACAGCCTAGCAGGGCCCCACGGCGAGCGTCCCCCGCTGCGCTTGCCCCCTGCCAATCAGCCCCCAGCGGCCCCCGTGGCCTGCTATCCTGCGCCCGATGTCCGCCCCGCCCGCCGCAGACCCGACGCCCCCCGCGCTCAACCTGGACGCCCTGTACGCCGCGGCCCAGGCGGCCGGCTTCGACGTCGCCGGGGTCGCGCCCGTCGAGCCCCAGGGCGCCGGCTGGTTCGCGCCCCACGCTGCGCGCCTCGAGGCCTGGCTCGCTGCGGGCTTCGACGCCGACATGCACTACATCCGCGAGCGGGTGGCCGAGCGGGTGGTCCCCGAGGCGCTGCTGCCGGGCGTGCGGAGCGCGGTCGCCCTGTGGATGAGCCACCGGACCCCGACGCCCCCCGCCCCCGCCGAGCGCGCCGCCCGCGTGGCGGCGTACGCCTGGGGCCGCGACTACCACAACGTGGCCCGCAAGGCGGCCCGGCGGCTGCGCCGGTGGGTGTCCGCCGAGCTCCCCGGGGTGGGCAGCTACCTCAGCATCGACACCGGCCCCGTGCTCGAGCGGGCGTACCTCGCCCGCGCGGGCGTGGGCTGGATCGGGCGCTCGACCATGCTCATCCACCCGCGGCTTGGCACCTTTGGCAGCCTGGCCGTGCTGTTCCTCGACGTCGCCCTGCCCGCCGCCGTGGCCGCGCACCCGGACCGCTGCGGCACCTGCACCGCCTGCGTCGACGACTGCCCCACCCAGGCCATCGGCCCCCTGGGCGTCGACGCCCGGCGCTGCATCAGCTACTGGACCATCGAGCACCGGGGCCTCATCCCCCCGGAGGTCCGGCCGTGGCTCGGCGAGTGGGTCTTCGGCTGCGACATCTGTCAGGACGTCTGCCCCTGGAACCACAAGGCGCCGCCCGCCGATCCGGCGGTGTGGCAGCCCGCGGCCGACCGGGCCTGGCCCGACCTCGGCGCCTGGATCACCAGCCCAAGCGACGCCCTGCACGCCCAGCTGATCGGCAGCCCGCTGCGGCGCGCCCGCGGCGAGGGCCTGCGGCGCAACGCCCTGATCGTGGCGGCCAACCTCGGGCAGCGGGCCCTGATCCCCGCCGCGCAGGCGGTGGCGACCGACGACGACTGGGTGCTGCGCGCGACGGCCATCTGGACCCGCCGGGTGCTGGGCGATCCCACCGCGGTCCAGGACGCCGCCCGCGATCCAGACCCGAGGGTGCAGGCCGAGGCCACGACCCCGTTGCCCGATCGCGCCACCTGAGCCACCCTGCGCCCGTCGAACTGGCACGAGGAGAGATCCATGGCGCTCTTGTTGACCCTGGTCGGGCAGCCCCTGCCCGAGACCACCTTCACTTATGACTGGCAGCGCACCGCGCTCTACGCCCTGGGCGTCGGCGCAGGCACCAACGACCTGCCCTGGCTCTTCGAGAAGCACCCGGCGTACGCCGTGCTGCCCAGCTTCGCGGTGGTGCCCACCACCGACATGGTGATGGACGGCCTGCGGGCCGCCGGCGCCGACTTCCGCAAGCTGGTGCACGGCGCGCAGACCATCACCCTGCACGCCCCCCTGCCCGCGGCCGGCACCCTGACCACCCGGGGCCAGATCACCGAGATCCAGGACAAGGGCAAGGGCGCGGTGGTCATCTTCAAGACCCAGACCGTCGACCCCGACGACGCCCTGCTCTTCGAGACCACCTGGTCCATCTTCTGCCGGGGCCAGGGCGGCTTTGGGGGCGAGCGTGGCGCCGCCCCCGAACAGCACCCGGCCACCGAGGGCAGCGTGCCCTTGGTGAAGGTTACGGTGCCCACCCGCCCGGACCAGGCCCTGCTGTACCGCCTGAGCGGCGACTTCAACCCGCTGCACGTCGATCCGGCGCTGGCCACCCAGGTCGGCTTTGACGGGCCGATCCTGCACGGCCTGTGCACCTACGGCTTCGCCGTGCGCGAGGTGATCACTCACCTGTGCGACGGCGACGCCAGCCGCCTGTGCGCCTTCGCGGCGCGCTTCAGCAACGTGGTGTACCCGGGCGACGCGCTGACCCTCGTGGCCCACCCGACGGCGGATCCGGCCGTCGTCGCCCTGGAGGTGAGCGTCGGCGACCGCGTGGTGCTCGACCAGGCCTGGGCCCGCCTGCGCTGAGGCCGCGCCCCGGCGCGCGCCGCGATCCCCCGCGCGGCGCAAGACCGCCCCGCCGCGGTCTCCACCCGCGGTCTGGGTAAATGCACCCATTGCGGTGGTTCCATCGACAGCACCCGGCCCCGCTCGCTATCCTGGGGGCTGTCAGCTCGACACAAGATTTCCAAGCATTGGAGGACTGATGCGCGCACGTCTCGACTGGGGGGTCGTGATTGGCATCGCCATGACCCTGTTCGCCAGCCCGGCCAGTGCCTTCCGCACGCCCTTTGGCGACACGGTGTATGAGGCGATCGAGCGGGGGCTCGCCTACCTGCGCACGCAAGAGAACAACGGCAGCGTCGGGGGCGAGACGACGCCCCTGGCCGGCCTGGCCCTGATGGAGCTCCGCGCCAGCGCGCACTGGGGCGCCCCGGCCAAGGGCTACCAGAACTCCACGCCGGACGATCAGCAGCGCCTGCAGCGCATGGCGCGCTGGATCCTCGACAACACGAACGGCATCCGCAACGCCAACCCGGACAGCTACCGCACGGGCAGCGGCCTGCTCTTCTTGTCGCTGTACCGCCAGACCGGCGGGCCCAACGACGTGGGCGCCGGGCGCACCGTCGACGCCGGCATCCAGTCCGGCGTGACCGCCCTGCGGGGCAGCCAGAGCCAGGGCAACTGCTCCCAGGGCGGCTGGAGCTACACCAGCCCCGGCAACGATGGCGACCTGTCCACCACCCAGTACGCCGTGGCCGGCCTGTCGGCGGCCAGCGGGGTCGTGCCGAACGCGGCCGACACCCTGCCGGCGGTCACGGCCTTCCTCGGCGGCGCCACCAACGAAGACGGCGGCCTGAAGTATCGGGGCTGCGCCAACTACCGCTCAGCGAGCGCCATGACCGGGGCGGGCATCTGGACCTACCGGCTGGCCGGGGTACAGCCCTCCGACGCCCGCGTGCAGCGCGCCATGACCTGGCTCCAGAACAACTACCGCTACGACAGCCACATCATCGCGAGCTGGAACCAGAGCTACTACTACTACCTCTGGGCCGCCTCGAAGGCCCTCGAGGTGTCCGTCGCCCCCGAGGGCGCCGACCCCGGCGTCATCTACGAGGACGACATCGGCGGCCAGCGGGACCCCGCGGCGGATGGCTACGAGGCGGAGCCCCGCGGCTGGTACTACGACTTCGCCTGGCAGCTCGTGAACACCCAGGGTCAGGGCGGCAACTGGCCCTGCGGTGGCAACCGCAACTGCTGGCGCCCCCTCGCCTCGACCGCCTACGCGATCCTGGTGCTGGAGCGCTCCCTCGGCGGCGTCTGCGGCGACGAGTTCGGCGATCGCGACGGCATCTGCCAGGGCGACGACAACTGCCCCAACGTCCCCAACCCCGACCAGGCCGACGCCGACAACGACGGCATCGGCGACGCCTGCGACCTGTGCCCGAACGCGGCGGATCCCGGCCAGGAAGACGACGACGGCGACGGCATCGGCGACGCCTGCGACCCCTACTTCTGTGTGCCGGTCGGTCCCGAGGTCTGCAACGGCCGCGATGACGACTGCGACCAGCAGTTCGACGAGGGCAACCCCGGCGCCGAGGCCGACTGCCAGTCCGACTCCCCGGGCATCTGCCAGGCAGGCCGCACCCAGTGCATCGCCGGCACCCTGGAGTGCGTGCCCACCGCCCGCCCCGAGCAAGAGGTGTGCGACGGCATCGACAACGACTGCGACGGCGAGGTCGACGACGGCAACCCTGGCGGCTTCCGGCGCTGCGACACCGGCCTCGAGGGCGCCTGTGCCGATGGCTTCACCCAGTGCCGCGGCGGCGCCCTGGCCTGCGAGGCCCGGGTGCAGGCCGGCCCTGAGCTCTGCGACGGCGTCGACAACAACTGCGACGGCCGCACCGATGAGGGCAACCCCGAGGGCGACCAGGCCTGCAACACCGAGCAGCCGGGCGCCTGCGGCAGCGGCCGCACCCAGTGCGTCAACGGCGGCCTCCTGTGCGTCCGCCGCGCCGATCCGGGCCCCGAGCTGTGCAACGCCCTCGATGACGACTGCGACGGCACGACCGACGAGGGCAACCCGGGCGCCAACGCCGACTGCGTCGTGCCCGGTCAGGTCGGCGCCTGCGCCCAGGGCACCACCCTGTGTGAGAACGGCGGGCTGCGCTGCCTGCCCTCCGTCGCCCCTGGCGAGGGCATCGAGATCTGCGACGGCATCGACAACGACTGCGACGGCCGCCTGGACGAGAACGTGGTGAGCCCGGGGCCGGGCGTGCCCGACGTCGGCGCCGCCTGCGAGACCGCGTGCGGCAACGGCGTGATCATCTGCCGCCTGGGCCAGCTGCGCTGCGATGGCCCCGAGGAGGGCGTGCCGGAGTTCTGTGACGGCACCGACAACGACTGTGACGGCGTGGTGGACGAGGACGCCCCCGGCCAAGGCCAGGACTGCCAGACCGGCCTCGACGGCGCCTGCGCCGCCGGGCAGACCACCTGCGTGGGTGGGCGCCTGGCCTGCGTCGGCCGCGTGGATCCCGAGGCCCAGGCCCAGGAGCCCGAGGCCTGCAACGCCGAAGATGACGACTGCGACGGCGAGACCGACGAGGGCAACCCCGGCGGCGGCGCGGACTGCCTGACGGGCCAGTCCGGCGTGTGCGCCACCGGCCAGACCGCCTGCATCAACGGCCGGGTGGCCTGCCGCCCGAGCCAGGACGCCCGGCCCGAGGTCTGCGACGGCCAGGACAACAACTGCAACGGCGAGGTCGACGAGCTGAACCCGGGTGGCGGCCTGCCCTGCCAGACCCAGCAGCCCGGCCAGTGCGCGGGCGGCGTGCTGAACTGCCGCGCGGGCGCCCTCACCTGTGAGCCCAACAACGTGGCCGTCGACGAGGTCTGCAATGGCCTGGACGACGACTGCGACGGCCAGATCGACGAGGAGAACCCGGGCGGCGGTGGGCGCTGCGACACCGGGGAGCGCGGCCTGTGCGCCGTGGGCGCCCTCACCTGCCAAGGCGGCGCCCTCGCGTGCGTGGCCGAGCAGCGCCCCGCCGAAGAGGTCTGCGACGGCGACGACAACGACTGCGACGGCCTGACGGACGAGGGCGACGCCCGGGTGGGCAACCGCTGCGAGACCGGCGACCCCGGGGTGTGCAGCGGCGGCGTCTTCCGCTGCCGCGCCGGCGCGCTGTCGTGCGACGCCGACAACGCCCCTGGGCTCGAGGCGTGCAACGGCATCGACGACGACTGTGACGGGCAGGCCGACGAGGGCAACCCCGGCGGCGGCCGCGCCTGCAACGTGCCCGACGTGGCGGGTGTGTGCGGCATCGGCGAGTCCACCTGCTTCCAGGGCCGCATCGAGTGCGGCGATGGTCCGCCGCCCGCCGAAGAGACCTGCGACGCCCTCGACAACGACTGCGACGGCCTGGTGGACGAAGGTGAGCCGGGGGCGGGCGAGGCCTGCGACACGGGCTTCTTCGGCCTCTGCTCGGCCGGCCAGCTGCGCTGCGAGGGCGGCGGCCTGTTCTGTCAGGGCGAGGTCGAGGCGGTGGATGACATCTGCGACGGCCTCGACAACGACTGCGACGGCGAGGCAGACGAGGGCGAGTGGGGCGTCGCCAGCTGCGCGACCGGCGCCACCGGCGTCTGCGCCGAGGGCATCCTGAACTGCACCGACGGCGCCGAGGGCTGCGACGCCCTGCGGGCCGCCGGGCCTGAGGTCTGCGACGAGATCGACAACGACTGCGACGGCGCCGTGGACGAGTTCCTGCGCAACGCCTGTGGCGTCTGCGGCCGCGTGCCGGCCGAGGTCTGCGACGGCGTGGACAACGACTGCGACGGCCAGACCGACGAGGG
>JAUHVS010000272.1 GCA_030424955.1 bacterium
TGCCCAGGCCATACGGGGTGTCGGCGAAGGCGCTGATGCCGGTGGCGTCGCTGCCCATGAAGGTGAGCTTGTAGCCGGTCTGCACCAGGAAGCTCAGGGGCGTGATGGTGGGGTCGTACAGGGTGTCGTACACCGAGTGCGTGCCGATCAGCAGCGACAGCTCCCGCGGGCTGCGGGTGGGGTAGAGCGCGACGTTGACGTTCTTGGTCTGGATGTTGACCTGGTCGGCGTTGAAGCCGCCGCCCTGGTTGTTCTGGATCAGGTTGCTGGCCACGCCCCAGGTGTAGTCCACCTCGAACTGGGCGCGGAAGGTGGCGAAGCCGTCGGCGAAGCGCGGCGAGAACTCCAGCACCGGGATCCAGCGCTGCTCCAGGTAGGCGGCCTCGGTGCTGTCACCCACCGCCGTGGACGAGCCCACGCTCTGGCCCGGGCCGATGGGCCCGAGGGACACCCCACGCAGGCCCGAGGGATCGGCCAGCATGTTGGTGTAGGTGCCGCGCACGAAGAAGTAGTTGATGAGGTGGAACTCGCGGGGCTCGGGCTCCGCGGCGCGGTCGTTGTCGTCGAGCCACTCCAGGAAGCGCCCGCCCATCGGGCTGGGCCCCACGGCGAGCGCCGGCGACACGCACAGCCCAGCGGCGCTCACCGCGAGGCTCAAACAAAAAAGGGCCGCCCGGCCGGCGACCCTCTTGGAACTCAGCGACTGCATCGGGTGCCCTCCTTCCACGCGGGAAGGCGGGCACGATACGCCCTTACTCGGCGATGCGGTAGACCTGCACGCTGCTGCCGCCCAGGGCCATGCCGTTGACCATGACGCCCTCGCTGCCGACCGCGCCGTCGGCGCAGGTGGCGCCGGTGGCCTGGTCCAGGAAGTAGAGCTCCATCTCCACGGCGTCGGCGGTCACGCGGGCGCGGCCGACCTGGGTGAACCCGGCGTACTCGAAGCGCACGTCGAAGCACTCACCGGTGCCGGTGATGTTGTAGCCCGTGGTGGGGAACTCCAGGCTGTTCGACACCGTGGCGCGGTCGCAGGTGCCCACGTCGCCCTGCATCGGGGCGTCCACGAGGGTGCCCAGATCGCTGGCGGTGGTGAACGAGGTGCCGTCGAAGCTGATGCTGACCTGGCTGTAGCACTGGGTCGCGGCGCCGAAGTTGGCGCCCTCGAAGAAGCCCAGGGGCCACGCGGGGATGTCGTCGCCGGCCATCACCAGGGTCTTGCCGGTGAGGAAGGCCTCGATGGCGGGGCCATCCTCGAGCATGGGCATCTCGCCGCCGCCGACGCAGGACTCGGCGAAGTCGGCGCTGGCGCCGCTCACGGTGGGCACCACCTGGCTGCAGTCGCCGCCGAAGCTGTTGACGATCGTGGCCAGCGCGATCATGCCCGAGCAGGTGTCGAGGCAGCCCGTGTACAGGGCGTCGCGGCTCTCGCCGGGATCGATGGCGGCGCAGTAGTCATCGGTGGCCGCGCAGTCGGCCAGCGTGGTGCAGGCGGTGACGCAGGGATCTTCCATCCCGCCGCCCTCGCCGCCCATGCCGCCCTCGCCGCCCATGCCGCCCTCGCCGCCAGCCGCGCCCGCGCCGCCCATGCCGCCGGCGCCGCCCGCGCCGCCCATGCCGCCGGCGCCGCCCATGCCGCCCATGCCGCCCTCACCGCCAGCCGCGCCCGCGCCGCCAGCGCCGCCGGCGCCGCCCGCCGCGCCCATGTCGGCCGCGGTGGTGTCGTCGTCGTCACAGCCGGTGGCGAAGGCCAGCGAGGCCCCGAGGGCGGCGATCAGGAAGGTGTGCGTGATGTGCTTCATGTGTCTGTCTCCCCATAGAGCCTGTCCCGAGGCTCGTTGCCGGACTTCTACGCAACCGGGGCAAAGAAACGCAAACCCGCGGCCGCATACGGCGCGGGGCCGGCTGTAAATCTACGTCTGATAAGGGAAACCGCGCATGGTGGCGAGCCACAGGCCCAAGATGGCCGCGGCGACGGAGAGCGCAGCCGCGAGGCCATACGCCCAGCGGATGGGGCGGCGCAGGGTCGGCCCGGCGGCCCCTCCAGACTGCGTGAGCACGGCGGCCCCGGCCAGGGCGAGCAGCAGGGCGAAGAAGGCCAGGTGCTCCTTGACCTCGAAGGCCAGCCCCAGCCGCACATCAGCCGCATACAGCGCGCGCCGCAGGTGCACCCGGTACGCCGGGTAGATCACCCAGCCCAGGGCGCTGCCGAGCAGGGTCAGCGCGCTCGCCAGGTAGCCGCTCAGCCGCACCCCCCGGCTCGGGCGGGCGCGGCGCCGCAGCCCCAGCACGGGGTGCAGGCACAGGGCGATGGCCAGCAGCGCGACGTGGCCGTGGATCTTCTGCCACAGCAGCAGGGCGCCCGGCAGGAAGGCGTTGATCTGCGGATCGAGGCCGTCGGGGCTCACGGCCAGCCCACGGCGAGCAGCGCGCACAGGGCGGTGACGGGCAGCAGGCTGCGCTGGGCCCAGCGCAGGGCGATGGCCTCGCGGCCGCGCACCAGGGTGGGCCAGCCCCACCACACCAGGCTGGCGACGAAGGCCGCCAGGCCGGCCCGCCAGAAGTACTCGATGCGGGTGGTCGCGACGATGGCGAGGGGATCGATGGGCCCGTAGCGCACGGCGGCCAGGGTGCGGTCCACCGCGTAGGTGAGGCAGCCGACCTGGGCCGCCACCAGGGCCGCCCCCGCGCGGGCGAGCGCGGTGTCGAGGGGGCGCCCCGCCGCGCTCACGGGCTCACCGGCCAGGCGCCGGGCGACACGGGCACGTAGGCCTCGCCGCGGCGGTGGGCCAGCACCCGGGGGCACTCGGGATCGGGCGCGAACCAGTCGCCGTCGATCTGCCGGCTGACCACCTTGCAGCCGCCCTTGCACACCGCGCGGTAGGCGCAGCCGCTGCACGGGGCGGGGGCCTCGTCGCGGGCATAGTGCCGCCACCGTTGCAGGGTGGGGTGGGTGGCCCACTGGGCGCCCAGGGTGGCGGCGTCGCCGATGGGCACGTCTACAAAGCTGCAGGGGGTCGCCTGGCCCCGGGCGTCGACGCTGGCCAGGGCGTTGGCGGCCTCGCAGCCATACACGCCGAGCTGGCTGAGCAGGGCGGGGGTGGGATCGGCCGCGCACAGGAACGGCACCAGCGAGCAGTCGATCTTGATCTCGAGGCTGGGGTGGGCGGCGGCCAGGGCGATCAGCCGCGGGGTCAGGGCGCGGGCCTGGGCCTCGGTCAGCGCGCGGTCGGTGTAGCCGTCGCGGCCCCGGCCGGCGGGCTTGTAGCGCAAGAGCTCGATCTGCTGGCCACCGGCGGCGGCGACCTCGGCGGTGGTGGCCTCGAGCCCCGCCCAGGTGGCCTGGCTGAGCACGTAGTTCACGCCGCAGGGCACGCCGGCCGCGTGCAGCCGGCGCAGGGCGCGCAGCGCGGTGTCGGCGCCGTCGTAGCCGCGGCTCGCCCGGTAGGCGGCGTCCAGGCCGTCCAGGCTCACGTTCACCTGCCCGAACACCCGGCAGGCCTCGGCCAGGGCCGGCGTGAGGCCCAGCCCGCTGGTGGTGAGGTTGGGCACCAGGCCCCGGGCCCGCGCCCGCGCCGCCACCCGGAACAGCGCGGGGTGCAGCAGGCTCTCGCCGCCGCCCAGCGCCAGGTGGAACACGCCCTGATCCGCCAGCCGATCCACGGTGTCGAGCAGCGCGGCCTCGCTGGGCTCATCGCCGTCGGGCGTCGCGCCGGTGTAGCAGCCCGGGCACGCCGCCGGGCAGCGGTTGGTGACCATCAGGTGCACCTCGGTGGGGGCGCTCAGGTGGCCGAGCGGGGCGTCCGCGTAGGGCGAGGGCGCGTGGCCCAGCCAGGCCAGCAGCGCGTGATCCACGTGGATGAGGGCCGGTGGGTCGTCGAGGGCGACGATGGCGCCGAAGTCTTCGGGGCGCACGCGCATCATGGGGCGTCCGGGGGCGGCGCGTCGGCGGGCGGGGCGTCTGGTGGCCCGGCGCGGTGCTTCGCGAGCAGCGCGGCGGTGAGGTTGAGGGCGGCCGCGGCGGCCGTGGCGCTCCAGAACAGCACGCTGACCACGCTGCCCACGCTGCTGGAGTTGGGGTTGTAGCCCAGCTTCACCGCCAGCACGCGGCCCTGCGGGGGCGGGGGCGTGCCGTCGGGCACCGCGGCGCGCAGGGCGGCCAGCACGTGGTCCTGCTCGAGGGCGGCGGCCGGGGGCGCGGGTGAGGCGGGCGGGTCGGGCGTGGGTGCCATGGCGCCGCAGGGTAGCAGGTCGGGGGCGCGCCCTCACTCGTCGGGGCAGACCAGCCCCTCGATCCACGGCACCAGCACGGCGCGCACCCGGGGATCGACCCGCTCGGTGGCGACGGGCGGCATCTGCCCAAACCCCCGGTGCAGCATGCGCTGCAGCAGGTTGGAGTTGCCGGGATCCCCCGGGTCGATGCGCAGCTCGCCGGGGATGCCAAAGGCCGTGTAGCGCCGGCGCACGCCGCAGACGCCGGCGTCGGCCAGCGGGGTGGTGTGGCGCAGGTCCATGCCCAGATCGGGGGGCGTCCAGCCGCCCGGGCGGTGGCAGTGTGCGCAGTTGCCGTGCAGGTAGGCCCGGGCCCGCTCGCCGAGGGGGGCGAGCACGTCGGCGGGGTCGACCAGGGCGGGGGCGTCGGTGGGCCCCACGAGCAGCCCGGCGGCCACGAGCGCGTCGATCTGATCGGGCCCACCCGGCCGCACCGGGCGGCGGAGCTGGGCCAGCGTCGGCCCCAGCACCGAGGGCCCGCTGGGGTCGTGGCACGTGAGGCAGTTGGCGCGGCTGGGGAACAGGTAGGTGAGCGGCGCGGGGGTACCGTCGCCGTCGGGCACCATCAGCTCGCGGTAGGTGGCGGTGTCGCCGGGCAGCAGGGTCGCGTCCTGCCCGTCGGCGTCCCAGCGGTAGGTGTGGAAGCTCCAGCCGAAGGGGCGGCGGCTCATCACGCGGGTCTCGACGCGGGTGGTGCCGGAGGGCCCGGCGAAGGCGAAGTCCTTCAGGATCACGCTGCCCACCGGGAAGGTGAGCCGGCCGTCGGCCGCGACGCCCAGGGCGGCGCCGGGGGGCAGCGCCCAGAAGCGCCGCTTCTCGGCGCCGTCGGTCCACAGCGGCGCGTTGAGGCCGTAGGGCACCAGATCGGGGCCCGGCGCCAGGTCGGGCAGCGAGGTGAAGCAGCCGGTGTCGGATAGCCGCTCGGGCCAGCCCAGGGCGTGGTCGGGATCGGCCTCGCGCAGCCGCAGCGCGCCGGTCGCGCCCAGGGCCAGCGGGCGGGCGGCCCAGCCCACGCCAAAGCCCGTGACGTCGGGATCGGCCTGCCACACGGGGGCGTCGAGCACCCGCCCGTCGGCGGTGACGCGGCTGGCGTGCACCGTGTGCGCGCAGGGGTCGAGGGTGAGCAGCGCGCCCCACAGCGCCGGGAGCTCGCCGCCCCGGTACAGCGGGCCGATGCGGCGGTGGCACTCGGCCGTGGTGGGCCAGGTGATCAGGGCCGTGGCGGCGTCGTCGACCACCCGCACCAGGGCGTCGCCGTCGGCGGTGTGATCGAGGCACCACAGGCCGCCGAGCGCGGCGTCGGGGGCGCAGCCGGCGGGGGCCGTCCAGTCGCCGGGTAGCGCCTCGGGGGTGGCGCCGTCCACCCGCCAGACGCCCGCGGGGATCCCGGGGCCGGCGGGCAGGGCCGCGAACACGCCGGCGGCGCTGACGGCCAGGCCGCCGCCAGGGGTGGCGCCCGTGTACGGCTGGTCGACGAGCACGCGGTCGTCGGCGTGGGCGATCCAGGTGGTGCCGGGCTGGATGGTGTGGGCGGTGATCTGCACCCGGCCCGCGCGGGTGGTGAGGCTGTAGAGGGTGCCGTCCGCGCCGAAGTCGTGGGCCAGGGCCACGTCGAGCACCCGGGTGGCGCCCAGGGCGCCGGCCAGATCGGTCACCAGGGTCAGGCTCGCGCCGGCCGGGGTGACCTCGACGCGCAGCACGCGGCCGGTGGCCTCGGCGCCCCAGTACAGCCCCGAGATGCTGGGCTGGTGCAGGGCGACCCAGCCGGCGACGGTCGGGGTGTCCACGGCGGGGCTGGCCACCAGATCGGGGAGCTGATCGCCGTCGATGGGCGCGGGGGCGCAGGTCTGCACGGCGGGCTGGGGCGGCCACGGGGCGGCGTCGGGCGGGCCCGCATCGCGGGGATCAGCGTCGGCCACCGGGGCGTCCACGGGATCGGCGTCCAGGGGCGCGTCGGCGGGCGCGCCCGGATCACAGGCGAAGGCCAGGGGCGCCGCCAACCAGATCGTGAGCCAGGGCCTGTGCATCGCCCCCCTATCGACAGGGTCGCCCGGGCAGGCAACCCCCGGGTCGTCCGGGCGGCCCGCGCGGTGTGGCACAGGCCCCTTCCCAGCCGGCGCGCCGCGCGGTATGCGCTGGACATGCGCTGGATCGACGACAGCTCCGAGGGCGGCGAGTGGCAGGGCCTGCGGCTCACCGTGCCCGGCCCGGCGCGGCGGGCGCCGCTGATGATCGAGGCCGCGCCCCGGCGGGTGCGCCTGTCGTGGGGCGGCCAGCCCCGGCTCTGGACCTGCCTGGACGCCGATCATGGTGGCCTGCAGTGGGCCTGCGCGCCCGCCCCGCTGCACGGGCTGCCGCCGCTGGGCTTTCAGACCGCGCGGGCGGTGGGCGCAGGCCTGCCGGCGTGGGCGCGGCACTACGCGCGGCAGCTTGAGGATCAGCTCGAGGCCGGCGACTGGGCCCTGGCGCCGCCCTGGGCCCCCGGCCAGTCGCCCCAGCGCCGCGCGCCCCCCATCTACGGGCTGACCGACGTGCCGCGCCTGGGCAGCGGCGGCCCGCTGGACTGGGGCATGAACGGCTCGGCCGAGGTGCTGCCGCTGCGCGCGCCCAGCCCGCCCGACAGCGGCCGGGTGAAGGCGTGGCGGCGCTGGGCCCGCGAGGCCCCGCTGCCCCCGGTGCTGCTGTGCTGGATCACCGGCCTGGACGCCCACGTGGTGCTCGACGGCCACGACCGCCTGCAGGCCGCCGACGCCGAGGGCGTGACCCTGGAGGCGCTCACCCTGATGCAGCAGCGCCCGTCGGGCTGGGACCGCGGCCCCTGGCAGGCCGCCGCCCAGGCCCGGTACCTGCGCGCTGAGGCGGGCGGGGCCCGGCCGGGCACCCTGCGCACCCTGCAGGCCGAGGTGGTGTCGGCCTTCGATTCCACCCACGACACGGCCTGCCGCACCCGCGCCTGGCCGCTGCGCGGGGGCGTGGCCGAGTGGACCCGGTCGCTGCCCGCCGGCGCAGCCGGGGCGCGGCTGGCTGGCCTGTCGGGTCCCTGACGGCCCCGGCGTCCGCGGCGTGGGCGGTGGCGCCCGCAGCCGCCGCGCTTTTTTCCGGCCTGTCAAGGGGCCGCCCGGCGCCGCCCGCGGCCGGCCCGCCCGAGAGGACCATTGACGCCAGGGCTCGGGCCTGCGCGTGATGGCCCCGTTTTGGCAAGGGGAGCCACGAGACGATGAGCGAATTTCTGACCGCAGCGGCGTACAAGGCCAGCTTCAACGTCGTCGCGTGCGAGCGCTTCGTGCGGTTTCTCACCCGCGAGCGGCTGATCTATGACGGGC
>JAUHVS010000273.1 GCA_030424955.1 bacterium
ACCCCAGCCCTGCTGGCGGGCGACTGGTACACCGTGACCGTCGAGGAGGCCGAGATCGCCACCGCCCCGGACGGCAGCCGGACGGTCGGTGACGAGATCACCCTGCTGCGCGGCGGGGCCGCTGAGGGGCCCTGGGTCGCGTTCGGGGACAGCGGGCGGGTACAGGTCGCGACCGGCGCGGTGCAGTGGTCAGGCCGGCTGCTGAGCTTCGATGGCAGCCGCGGCGAGGTCGAGGACGAGGGGGCGGGCTGCGAGGGAGAGGCGCGCACCTGGGCGCTGGACGTCACCCCCGCAGGCACCTTGACCCTCACCGCCGAGATCCCGGCCGCGGCCGGCGCGCGGCGCGTGCGGGTGATCGCCGGTCGACGCTGAGTCGGCGGCCAGGCAGGCGGCAGCCAAGGGCTCGGCGGGGCGTGTCCCCGCCTCGATGTGAGGGCCCGCTCAGTCCAGGCCGACCACAGGCCAGAGCGCCAGGGCCTGCCCGCTCTCAAACCGCAGGAGCGGCGCGTTGGCGATGCGCCGCAGCGCGGCGGGCAGGGTGGCCTGTGCGGCCCAGCCGACGGGCCCGACCAGCCACTGCGCGAGCTGGGTCGAGACGGGGGTGCGCGGGAGGCCGCCGAACCCGCCCGAGGCCGGCAGGCGCAGCAGGCGGTAGTCGCCCTCGCCCAGCCCGGCCTCGACGGCGGCCAGGTCGATCGCGGTGAGCAGGCCCGCGCGGCGGTCGATCAGCCCACAGGCGCGGGCCTGCTGGCCCGTCCAGACCCGGCCGCGGGCGAGGGGCTCCAGGCGGGTGCGGTCGAGCCCCGGCCGCCCCTCGACGACCCGATCCAGGAACAGGTCATAGAGCACGCCCATGCTGCGCCGGATCAGGGCGATCTGGTCGGCGTCCCAGGGCTTGGTGTCGGCCATGAGCCCCGCGCGCTTCCCGCGCAGCAGGACCAGCTTGTCGACGCCGATCATGTCGTAGAGCCCGGTCAGGTCGAACTTGCCGGTGAAGATGCCGATGGACCCGGTGATGCTCTCCGGCGAGGCCAGGATGGCCCGGGCGGGCGCCGCGATGTAGTAGCCCCCGCTGGCCGCCACGTCGCCCATGCTCACGATCAAAGGCTTGGCCTTGGCGAGCTGGCTCAGCTCGCGCCACATGGCGTCGGCGGCGGTGACGGAGCCCCCGGGGCTGTCGATGCGCAGCACGACGGCGCGCACGTTGCTGTCGAGGCGCAGCGCGCGGGCGGCGCGGATGAAGCTGTCCGCGCCCGTGCTCGCCGCGCCGGTCAGCGGGTTGCTGACCGAGTCCCCGTCGGTGATCGTGCCCACCGCGTAGAGCACGCCGATGGCGGGCACGCGCCCCCAGCGCGGATCCCGCGCGGCGACCACAGCGGCCGCGTCGCGGAACTGGGCCGGCCCGCCGAGCGCGTCGCGGGCGACCTGCTCGAACTCGTCGTAGTGCATCACGCCGTCCACCAGCCCCGCCGCCTCGGCTTCGCGGGCGGTGTAGGGCCCCTGGTCGATGAGCGTGCGCACCTGCTCCGGCTTGAGGTGGCGCCCCTGCGCGATGTGCCCGACCACCGTCTGGTACAGGTCGTCGAGCAGGCTGGTGGTCATCTGCTCATTGGCCGGCGAGGGCCCGGAGCGGGTGAACTGCTCGGGGGCGGTCTTGTAGTCGCCGATGCCCACGAACTGCGCGCGGACCCCCAGCTTCTGCAGCAGATCGCCCAGGAAGATGAGCTCGCCGTCGAGGCCGGTGAGCATCACCCCGCCCGCGGGCGCCGTGAACACGCGATCCGCCGCGGCGGCCACGGAGTAGGCCTTGGTGCGGCCGGTGGGCAGCCAGGCCCAGACCTGCTTGCCCCGGGCCCGCAGCGACGCGATGGCCGTGCGCAGCTCTGCCGCCTGCGCCCAGCCCAGATCGTCGGCGCCAAAGGCCACGATCACCGCGGCGACCTCTTCATCGCGCTCCAGGGCGCGCAGGGTCAGCAGGGTGTCGAGGAAGGGCGTCTTGGCGGCCCGCGAGAACAGCCCGCCGCCCTGGAGCTCGGTGCCGCCACCGACGGTGATCTCCGCCACCAGCCGCCGCTTGATGAGCGGCGGGAGGGGCTCGGTCTGGCTGCGCAGCCGCGCCGACACCGACACGCCCGCGCGGTCGCCCGAGCGGCTGGCGTCCGGCGCATAGCCGAAGAGGCCCAGGCCGAAGCGGCCCAGGTCCGCGAGGCCCAGCATCACGCGGTGGGCGCGCCCGTCGGGGCCCGGGAGGGCGTCGTAGCGGCCCACCAAGGCCAGGCCGCCGAACAGGCGCACGTTGAGGCGCGCCCCGACAGCGGGGTCGAGATCGGCGTCGCCTTCGAGGCGCCCCGTCACCGAGACGGTGGCGCGATCGGTGCCGGGGCGGAAGGCCAGCGTGCCCTCATACCCGCGGCCGAGGGCCACCCCGTCCACCAACGGGGTGGTGAGGTCGGTGATGGTCAGCCCGGCGGCCAGCCAGCGGGACGGGCGCACCTGCAGCCCGAGGTCCCAGGTGTCGAGGCCATCCAGGCTGGGGTTCTCGTCGGCCACGAAGGTGTGCCAGGTGAAGCCCACCGACAGCACGTCGCCCAGGCGCAGGGCGTGGCTCCACGACACCTTCGCGGGCAGGCTGTCCTGATCGCCGGCGGGGTCGAGCAGCTGCACGCCGAAGCCCGTGTGGTACGGGTCGAGCGCGCCGACGCTGCCGAACAGCGAGAAGCCCTCGCCGGGGCCGCCCTGGCCGCTGCTGGTGTAGGTCACGCCCAGGTCGAAACGGGAGCCGAAGCCGAGGCCAGCGGGGTTCACCTCGACCATCTGTGCGCCATGGTCGGCGGCGCCGTCGGCGTCCGGCTGGAGCACGCCGCCGGTGAGGCGCCCGCCGGCCGGCGCCGTCGGCGCGACCTGCGCGTGGCCGATCTCGGGCGCTGCGCTCGCGATCAACAGGATGCCGAGGGGCAGCCAGGCAGGCAGGCCCAGGGCGGGCCGGTTCAAGGGGCGCACGCGTCCTCCATTCGAGTCGGTGGGATCGGCGGGCCGGGCGGGCGCCCGGCGCAGGCCGCAGCATGCCAGCCGGGCCGGGCTCAGGCGAGCCTCACCGCGGTCACGCCGTCGCCGCCCTCGTGGCGCAGCCCCCGGCGGTGCTCGACGGCATACCGGCAGCGGCTGAGCCAGCCGCGGATCTCGCGCTTGAGCGCGCCCGTGCCGTGGCCGTGGATGATGAAGGCCACGGGGGCGTCGTTCTCGTAGAGGCTGTCGAGGAAGCGCTCGACGGCGTCGATGGCCTCATCGGCCCGCTGCCCCCGCACGTCCACGGTGTTGGACGGGGTCTGCGGCGGCACGTTGTCCCAGTCGAAGGCCTCGACCTTGGGCGCCGGGGCTGGCGCCAGCGCGCCCCCCGGCTCGACGGTGGGGCCGCGATCCTGTTTCGCGCGCTTGCGGTCCCGCAGGCCGCGCAGCCGCAGCTCGCTGACGTCCACCCGGGCCGTCATGATGCCCGCGCGCACCTCCACCCGGCCCTTGTCGTCGGGCAGGGTCAGCAGCTCGCCCTCGTTGTCGAGGGACAGCACCCACACCCGCTGGCCGATCCGCAGGTCCTGGACCGCGGTCGGGGGGCCGGCGCTGGCCTCTCGCTCGGCGAACTCCGCCTTCACGGCGTCCTCGATGACCCGCTGTGCCGCCGACTTCTGCGCCTCCAGCCAGTCGGCGTCCTTGCGGTGGGCGGGCTTGCGCAGATCCCGGGCGAGGCGATCGATCTCTTCGCGGGCCTGCCGGGCCTTGCGCAGGGCCTCGTCGCGCTCGCGGTGCACGACGTCCTTGATGCGGGCCTTGAGCCGGTCGCGGGTGGCCTCGACCTCGGTGCGGGCCACCTCCAGCCGGCGGCGCTCGCGCTCGACCTGCTCGCGCTCCCGGTTCACCCGCGCGAGCTCAGCCTCGAGGCGGCCGATGACCGACTCCAGGTGCCGCTGCTGCGGGCCCGCCAGCGCGGCGGCGCGGTCGACCATGCTGGGGTCCAGGCCCAGGCGGCGCGCGGTCTGCAGCGCGCTCGACGCGCCCGGCAGGTCGAGGGCCAGGCGGTAGGTGGGGCGCTCGGCGTCGGCGTCGTAGCCCACCGCGCCGTTGCGGAACAGCGGGTTGTCGTAGGGCAGCGCCTTCAGGGGCTCGTAGTGCGTGGTCACCACCACCGTGGTGTCGCGGGCGGCCAGCCCCTCGAGGATGGCCTGGGCCAGCGCCGCGCCCTGCAGCGGATCGGTGCCGACCACCAGCTCATCGAGGAGCACCAGCGCGTTGGGCCGCAGATCGTTGAGGATCGCCTTCAGATTTGCGATGTGCCCGCTGAACGTACTGGTGGACTCGTCGAGGCTCTGCTCGTCGCCGATGTCGGTGAAGACGCCCGGGTAGATCGGCATGCGGCTGCGCTCGGCGGCCGGGATGTGCAGCCCCGCCAGGGTCATCAGCGCACACAGCCCCACCGTCTTCAGCGCGACGGTCTTGCCGCCCGTGTTGGGGCCGGTGACCACCAGCACGCGCTGGCCCGGATCGAGCAGGATGTCGTTGGGGATGACGGCGACCTCGCTCAGCAACAGCAGGGGGTGCCGCGCCTGCCGCAGGGCGAACGCGTCCCCAGGCTCGGCCAGCTCGGGGGCCGTGCACTTGAGCTCCACCGACAGGTGCCCCGCCGCGAAGCTCAGGTCGAGCAGCGTCAGGGCGGCCTGGCTCTCGCGGATCGCCGCGGCGTGCTGGCCCACCCGCTTCGACAGGCGCAGCAGCACCCGGCGGATCTCGCGGTCCACGTCGGCCTGCGCCATCAGCAGGCGGTTGTTGGCCTCCACCACTGGCTGGGGCTCGATGTAGACAGTGGCCCCGGACGCCGACCAGCCGTGGACGATGCCCGGCACGTGGCGCTTGTGGCCCGACTTGATGGGCAGCACGTACCGGTCTTCGCGGATCGTGTAGTAGTCGTCCTGCAGCAGATCCGCGTACTCGGGGCCGCCCAGCAGGCCGTGGATGCTCTGCTTGTGCAGGTGCCCGACGCGGGTGCGCAGCAGGCCCAGCTCGCCGCTGGCGCTGTCGACGACGTCGCCCCGCTCGTCGAAGGTCTCCAGCAGCTCGCGGGCCAGGTCGGGCAGGTCAACCAGCGCCTCACCCACGGCGGCCAGCGTCGGGGCCTGGTGCTCGACCTCGGCCAGGAAGCCCCGGGTACGCCACGCGCTCTCGAGGTGCGCGCCGATGGCCACCAGATCCTCAGGATCGAGCAGGCCGCCGCGGGCGGCCAGCGAGGCCGGCCGGTCGATGTCGGGCGGGTTGCCCAGCGGCGCATAGCGGCGCCCGTCGAGCAGGGCGCGCGCTTCGTTCACCCGGGCCAGCCGGTCGCGCAGCTCGTCGCCGTCCTCGGCGAAGGGCAGGGTGCGGGCGGCGTGGGCGGCCACGGGGCCACGGCAGTGCTCGGCCAGGCGCTCAAGCACGCGGCCCCACTCCAGGTGGCGGCGGGTCTTCTCGGGGACTGTGGGTCGCATGGCCTCGCCTCTACGTCATCGTTCGCCTGCGGTGCAAGGGCTGCGCATCACCGTGGCCCTCTCGAGCATCCGACCCAGGCCCTCACACAGGGGCTGCCGTCTTGGGGCCGTCGGGCCGCCAGCGGCTGGGCAGGTTCGGTGCGAGTCTTGCTAGACGGTGGGGCGGATCCCTTGCCACCGTGCGTGGGCTGACGCTGTCAGGAGAGTGCCATGAGGTTGAGGCTTCGCCCCCTGAGTTCCTTGCTGCTGGCCCTGTGGGGGCTCGCCGCCTGCGACGGCCTGCCGGTCGTGGTGGGGGAGGGCGACGGCGGCCTGCGCGATGGGGCGATCCCGGCCGCCGATCGCGGGCGCACGCCCCCGGCCAGTGACCAGGGGGTCGACCAGGGCAGCGGGGATCCTCGGTTCAACTCGGTGTTCCCCAGCCGCGGCCCCATCGAGGGCGGCACCCGCCTGCGCATCGTCGGCCGTGAGTTCGTCGAGGGCATGACGGTGCGGCTCGGCCGCGAGGACTGCCTGGATCTGGTGGTGGAGAGCGAGAACCACGTGCGGTGCACCACCCCTGCGGTGGATGGGCCGGGGGTGGCGCCGGTCGAGGTGCGCTGGCCAGACGGCGGGCGGCCGGCGGTCATCGAGGACGCCTTCACCTACTTCGTGCCGGTGCGCCTGACCAGCGTCCTGCCCCCGGCGGGCCCCACCACCGGCGGCCTGCAGGTTGAGCTCTTGGGCGCGGGCCTCGTCAACCCCACCACGGTGCGCTTCGGGGGGGGGCGCGCCGAGCGGGTCGAGCACGTGGACGACGGCCGGCTGGTGGTGACCGCCCCGGCCGGCGAGCCGGGGCCCGTTGAGATCACGGTCGAGAACGCCAACGGCCGCGCCGCCCTGCCCGACGCCTTCACCTACACGGAGCCCCTCGTGGTCGACGGCCTGAGCCCCGCGTACGGCTCCCAGGCCGGCGGTGACGTGGTGCGCCTGCGCGGTACCGGCTTGCTGGCGGCGAGCGCAGTGACGTTTGGCGGCGCCGAGGCCGACGTGGACGCCAGCGAGCTCGGGCGCACGCGGCTGTCGGTCCGAAGCCCGGCCGGCGTGCCGGGCCTGGTGGACGTGGTGGTGCAGAACTCCAACGGCCGCCGCACGTTGGACGACGCGTTCATGTACCTGCCGGTGCCCGACGGGGCGTTCGACCTGGTGGGGGCCGTGCCGCGGCGCCTGCCGGCCACAGGGGGCGCGCGCTTCACCGTGGGCGGCGACGGCTTCGAGGCGGGCACCCGCGTGTGGTTGGGCGACGAGCCTGTCGCCTGCGAGCGGGTGAGCGATCAGGTGCTGGACTGCACCGCGCCGCCGATGCCCGTCGGCCCCGTCGACGTCATCGTGATCGCGGGCGAGGCCGAGGGCGTGCTGCCCGGTGGGCTGTTCTTCTTCGAGGAGATCGAGGTCTACGACGTGCAGCCGCCCCGTGGGGCAGTCTCGGGGGGCGCCGTCGTGGAGCTGGTGGGCCGCGGCCTGCGCCCCGACATGCGGTTGACCTTCCAGGACGCCGCGTTGGAGGTGCTGTCGGTGGACGAGGGCGGGGAGCGGGCCTTCGCGCGCACCCCGCCAGGGCTGCCCGGCTGGGTCACCCTGGTGGCCGAGACCGATGACGATCGGGCCTTCCTGCCCGACGCCTTCCATTACTTCGAGCCCCGCACCCGCTTCGGCGGGGTCTGGGGCGAGCCGGTGGCGCGCGCGGTCAACGTGACGGTCCTCGACTACATGACCGGCGACCCAATCCCCGGCGCCTTCGTTCAGCTCGACGCCCTCGAGGGCGAGGGGCGCTGGACCGGCGAGGCCAACGCTGACGGTCAGGTCACCGTGTCGGCGGTGGATCTGGTGGCGCAGCTGAAGACCCCGATGAGCGCGGCGGAGTTCAGCGCCGCGCTGCGCGAAGGGGTGGCGGCCTCCCAGGTGATGGGCTGGACCGATATGCCGCTGGTGTCCTCAGACCTGCGGGCGCGGACCGAGTCGCTGGTGATTGCCGGGCCGGAAACCCGCATGGCGGGGACTTCTCAGGTGCGGGTGTTCGGCTGGTATGACAACGAA
>JAUHVS010000274.1 GCA_030424955.1 bacterium
CCCGCCCGGGCCGGCGCCGCCCGCCGACGCCCGGGCCTCAGTCGGTCGCGCCCGCGTCAGCGGCGGCGCCGTCGGCCTCAGGGGGGCCCGCGTCCGGGACGCCGCCATCGGCCCCCGCCCCCCCATCGCCCGCCTTCGCCTTCGCCTCAGCGGCCTTGCGCGCCTTCTCGGCGCGGTCCTGCGCCACCTTCATGGGGCTCGGGGTCTTGGCCCGCTTGTGCAGCTTGAAGTGCCCCTCGCGGGCCTTGGCGGGCCACTCGTTGTTGTGGCGATCGGCGTCGGCGATCTCGTGGAAGGGGTCCACCTCGATCTTCACCACGGGCTGCGTCGAGATCAGCAGCCGGCTGAAGCGGCGATCGTCCTTGACCCACACCTCGGCCGGCCAGCGGCGCACCTGCTCGGTGCCGTCCTCGAAGGTCAGCCGCACGATCAGCGGCATCACCACCTCGCCCACGTTCTTGAAGTCCACCACCTGCAACGTGCGCTCGGTGTCCAGCAGCTCGCGCTCCCACGGGTCCAGATCTTTGATCAGCTTCTCGTAGGCCTCGACGTCCTCGTCGGTGGCGTCCAGCGGGTCATAGCTGTTGTAGAAGTCTTTCAGGTGCGCGAACCGCTCCACCCGCGTCGGCTGGCCGGCGTTGCGCATGCGGGTGATGCTCTTGGCGCGCTCGGCGTCCCGCTCCGCCTTCTCGATGGGCTTGTCCTTGCGCGGATCGCGGGTCTCCATGCGCCAGGTGTGCACGTCGGTCACGGCCTGATCCACGTGCCCCGTGCCATAGAACCAGCCGCGCCAGAACCAGTCGAGGTCGACCCCGCTCACATCCTCCAGGGTGCGGAACAGATCGGCGGGCGTCGGCCGGCGGAAGGCCCACCGCTGCGCATAGGTCTTGAAGGCGTGGTCGAACAGCGGCCGCCCCAGCACGGTCTCGCGCAGGATGTTCAGCGCCACCGCCGGCTTGCCGTAGGCGTTGTTGCCGAACTGCAGCAGCGACTCGCTGTTGGTCATCACCGGCACCTGCTCGGGGCTGGTCATGTACGACACGATGGAGTCCGGGAACCCCCGCCAGGACGGGTAGTTCTCTTCCCAAGACTGCTCCGCCACGAACTGCACGAAGCTGTTGAGGCCCTCATCGAGCCAGGTCCACTGGCGCTCGTCGCTGTTGATGATCATGGGGAACCAGTTGTGACCACCGAGATCAGCCCGTACTTCGATCGGTCCCAGGGCTTCGACTCGCCCCAGCGATCGTAGTAGGTGCCGTCGGGCTCGGCGCGGGGGCCGTTGAAGGTGATCATGGGATACTCCATGCCACCCACCGGCCCGTTGATGGACCAACACACCGGGTAGGGGTAGTCCACCGTCATGCGGCTGTACTCCTCGAGGGTGTGCGCCACCGCGTGGGTCGAGTAGCGCTGCCAGAGCGGCGCCGCCTCCGCGGGGTAGGCGCTCATGGCCATCGCCACGCCGTCCCCGATGGGCACGCCCAGGGCGTCCCACCAGAAGGCCCGGCTGCTGGCCCACGCGAAGTCCCGCACGTTGCGGGCCTTGAACTTCCAGGTCTTGGTGCCCTTGGGCCGGGCCTCGGGGCCGGCCTCGCGGGCGGCCTTGGCCTCTTCGCCGTCCACGATCAGCACCGGGGTCTCGCGGGCGTCGCGGGCCTTGGCGAGCCGGGACCGCTGCTCCCCCGTCAACACATCGCGGGGGTTGGTCAGCGTGCCGGTGGCCGCCACCACGTGGTCGGCGGGCACGGTGAGGCTCACCTCGAAGTCCCCGAACTCCAGAGCGAACTCGCCGCGCCCCAGGAACGCCTTGTTCTGCCAGCCTGTGTCGGCGCCGTACACCGCCAGCCGCGGGTACCACTGCGCGATGGTGAACACAGGCACGCCGTCGTCGAGCACCTCGTAGCCCCCGCGCCCGCCGATGATGTCGGCGTCGACGATGGGGTAGGCGTACTCGACGCTGAAGCGGAAGCGATCCCCCGGCTTGATGGGGCTGGGCAGGTCGATGCGCATCATCGTGCCCACCACCGTGTGCCGCAGCGCGCGCCCCCGGCGATCAGTGACCCGGCCCAGGGCGTAGCCGCCGTCGAACTGCTGCAGGGCCAGCCCGCGGCGGAACCAGCGGTAGCTGTACTTGCTGAAGTCCGACGGCGCCCGCTCGATGGCCCGCGACGCGCTGTCCTTCGCGAAGCGGTTCTGGTCGAGCTGCACCCACAGGTAGTCGAGGGCGTGCGGGCTGCGGTTGTGGTAGGCCACCGACACCGTGCCGCTGAGGCGCCGCTCGGCCTCATCGAGCGTGGCGGCGATGCGGTAGTCCACCTGCTGCTGCCAGTAATCGGGCCCGGGCGCGCCCGTCCCCAGCCGGGTGCCGTCGGGGGTGGGCAGCTCGGGATCGAGCTGGGCGAACTTCGCGGACGCCTGATTGCCCGCTGGCCCGCGGGCCAGCGTCGGAGCGGCCAGGAGCAGCAGGGCGGTCGCGAGCCAGACGGTGCGCATCGAGGTTCCCTTGGGGGTGGGGCAGCGACCAAGGACGCGCGGGCGCCCGGTCAGGTTCCAGAAAGCAGCAAGCCCTGCAGGCGCCGGGCGGACGGCCCGGTCAGCGAGACGGCGTGCGCCGTTGGCGCCGCGACGGGGCGGCGGTCCATGGCGCGACGCCCCTGCGGTCGGCGTGCGCGGCGAGGCGGGCGACATGCCGCTCAAGCGTCCTCGGCGAGCAGCGCCACCACCGCCTCGCCGAAGTCCGCCCACTTCCCCGGCCCCAGGCCCGGCAGCGCGAGGAACTCCGCCTCATCGCCCGGCCGCTGCGCCGCCAGGGCGAACATCGACTTGTCGTTGAAGATCACGTACGGCGGCACGCCCCGCGCCTTGGCCTGCGCGCTGCGGAAGTCTCGCAGCCGCTCCACCAGCCCGTCATCGGCCTCGGCGCTGTGATCGACCGCCGCCGAGCCCCGGCGCAGCATTTGCGCGCGCTTCGCGGGCAAGGCGCCGGGCACGAGGTGCGCCGGCGGCCGGAAGCCCGCCTGCTCGCGGCCCTGCATGATCTCCCAGCCGATGCGGCTCAACCGCACCAGCGGATACCGCCCGCTGCTGAGCTCGCACAGGCGCTGATCGATGAGCAGGTTCAGCAGCTCCGCCACTCGATCCTCGTGCAGCCCCCGCAGCAGCCCGAAGGTGCTCAGGCGCGGCAGCGGCGTGCGCTGCAGATCCTTGGATCGGCTGCCCGAGAGCATCGCGGCCACCTTGCGCACGCCGAAGCGGCCCTCGGCCCGCGCGACCCCGGCGAGGGCCTTGCGGATCAGCAGCGCCTCGTCTTCGGTCGGCTCGCCCATCTCGATGCCCGGGACCGCGCCGACGCCGTCGCCCGAGCAGCGCTCGCAGCCGGGGCAGTCACCGTCCATGGCCTCGCCGAAGTAGTCCAGCACGAAGGCGTGGCGGCAGCCGGGGTGGTGCACGAAGCGCCGCATCTGCGCCAGCTTGCCCAGCTCGTGCTCGCGGTGCCCCTCGATGGCCGCGAAGTCGATGCCCAGGTCGTTGACGTCGTGGGGCGCCTGCGGGTGCGCCCGGAAGCTGCCATACCCGTCGAACTGCACCGCGTCGATGCGCTGCAGCCGCCGCAGGCAGGTCTCGACCACGCCGTCGTGTCCGTCGCCGCGCAGCGCCTCTTCCAACAGGCCCAGGGTCAAGGGCACGTCGGGCGGCGCGGCCCGCACCATGCGCCACACCGCCGCCAGGGCGTCCGGCGGCGGGTGGCTGCGGTCGATCAGGAACTCGTGCACGCGGGTGTCGTTGGGGTTGTAGAGCAGCAGGCACCGGGCCGGGGCCCGGTCGCGCCCGGCGCGCCCCACCTCCTGGTAGTACCCCTCCACCGTGCGGGGCAGATCCACGTGCACCACGGCGCGCACGTCGGCGCGGTCGACCCCCATGCCGAAGGCGTTGGTGGCCACCGCCACCCGCGCCTGCCCCGACATGAAGCGCTCCTGCGCCGCCTCGCGGGCGTCGTCGGTCATGCCGCCGTGGTAGCCCACCACCTGCTTGGGCCCCACCGCCTGGCTGACCACCCGGGTGTATTGCTCCACGCGCTTGCGCGTGCTCGCGTACACGATCACAGCGCCCGCCTTGCCCTCGTCGCTGCGAAGGAAAGACACCAGGCGCCGCTCGCGGTCCTTGTCGCCCTGACACAGCCGGGCCTCGAGGAACAGATTCTCGCGCAGGAAGCCCGCGACGTGCCCCGCCGCGTCGGGCAGGTGCAGGGCCTGCAAGATGTCGCGGCGCACCTCGCGGGTGGCCGTCGCCGTGCACGCCAGCACCCGGGGCGGCTTGAGCCGGTCGAGCACATCGCCCAGCCGGGTGTAGTCGGGTCGGAAGTCGTGCCCCCACCGGCTGATGCAGTGCGCCTCGTCGATGGCGAACAGCGCGATGCGCGCCTGCTCCAGCGCCCGCACGAAGGCCTGATGCCGGAAGCGCTCGGGCGCCACGTACACCAACCTCAGCTGCCCCGACGCCACCCGCGCGATGGTCTCGCGCTGGTGCTCCGGGCTCTGGCTCGAGTTGACGTACGCCGCCGCCACCCCCTTGGCCTGCAGCGCGTCGACCTGATCCTTCATCAGCGCGATGAGCGGCGACACCACCACCGTGACGCCCTCCAGCAGCAGCGCCGGCAGCTGGTAGCACAGGCTCTTGCCCGCCCCTGTGGGCATGATCGCCATGGTGGGCAGGCCGCTGAGCACGTCCTCGATGACCGCGCGCTGGCCCTTGTGGAAGTCGTCGAACCCAAAGTGCGCCGAGAGCGCCGCGCGCAGCGGATCCACCGCCGCCGCGGTCGACAGCGCGTCGTCGTCTTCGGGGCGTTCCATGGTGAGCGTGGCGTCGATGGGTCGATCCTGTGCTGGTGCGGCGGCGCTGCCGCCAGTGCGCGCGAGGGTGCCCTAGCGACGGGCCCGTGGGCAATGGGCGCTGACCCCCAGGCCCCCGAACGGGCGTGCCGCGAAGCGGCCGCGAGCCGCCCACTCCGACTTGACGCTACCACCCGAGTCGTGGCAGTTTTGTGAGGCCTGCTGGGCAGTGGGCGATTTCGAGACGGGCAACCCCTCGATTTCTTTTGGGTTTACCAGAAAACGACAACTCGGCGATCAACACCCGCCGCATTTGTCCGATAGGGCATTCAGACACTCGGGTTGACGGGCATGAAGATGATTGAGCACCAGACGAGAGCCTCGCTGCGCCGCGCCTTCGCGTGGGCGTCCCTCCTCTCCACCAGCCTCCTGGTCGTTGCCCTTGCGGGCTGTGACGGGACCACACGGCCGCCCCTGGCCACCGGCACGCTCAGCGGCCGCGCCGTCTTCGTCGGCCCGCTGGCCGACGTCCCCGTGCGGGTCGTGCGCTGGTCCGACGGCCGCGCGGCCGGCGAGGTCGCCACCGGCCGCACCGACGCCGAGGGCCGCTTCGTGCTGCCCGGCCTGCGCATCGAGAGCGGCGCCTACCGCCTGCTCGTCGAGGCCGGGGGCACCCCGTGGCGCCGCGGTGAGCAGAGCGGCCGCTTCCCTGCCGATCTGGTGCTCTCCGCCACCGTGGATTACACGCGGCTGGCCGAGGTCAGCGTGTCGGTCAGCGCCCTGACCACCCTCGTCGACGCCGCCGCCGACGGCCTCACGGCGACCGACGCCATCGACCCTATGGGCCGTGCGCGGAGCGGCTTCGAGGCCCACCTGGGCTTCGACCCCGTGCTGACGGCCATCGCCGACCCCCTCGGCGACCTCAGCAACTCCGCGGTCACCCACCGCCTCGTGCTCGACGCCGTCGCCGCGCTGGGCGACCAGCTGGGCGCACAGGCGGGGCTGAGCGAGGGCACCCTGTCGCCCGCAGCCGTCCTCCTGGCCCTGCTCGAGGACGCCCGCGGCACCGAGCCCCCCGCCCGCTTCGACGCCTTGGGCCGCGGCGGCCCGGTGACCGTCGCCGACGGCCGGCCCCTCGATCCCGACGCGCTGCGCTACCAACTCGCTGCGGTCGTGCAGGCCCTCGTGGCCCTCGACAGCGCCTGGGCCGGGGTCACGCCCCAGGCCGTCGCCCCGCTGGTGCGCCGCCTCACCTGCTCGCCGTCGTCGCTCTTCGCGGAGTGCGACCCCAGCGCCGTGGACGACGTCACGCCCCCCATCATCGACGCCATTGAGCCCCCGCCGGGCACGTCGCTCAGCGGCGTGGTAGACATCACCGTGCGGGCCCACGATCCCGACGGCAGCCTCTCGCGGGTCGACCTGAACGTCATGCTCGAGGGCCGCGCCGAGAGCGTGCCGCCCCTGCCCGGCCCGGGCTACGTCTACCGCATCGACACCGCCGCCATCCAGGGCACCGCCACCCTCGACGTCGAGGTCATCGCGGTCAACGCGGCGGGCCTCAGCACCTCGCGCACCGCGCGCTGGTCGCTGCCCGGCCGTGAAGCCGGGCTGCTCGAGGGGGTGGTGCACAAGGGCCCGGCGCAGCGGGTGCGGGTCCGCGCCTTCGACCTCGCCGAGCCCCCTCAGCTCCTCGGCAACGCCGTCACCAACGACGCCGGTGAGTTCTCGATCCCCATCGTCGCCTACGTCGGCCCGGTGCGGCTCGAGGCCGCCGATGACGTAGCGGCTGGCGAAACGCCCTCCAGCTTCGACGACGAGCTGCACGGCCCCACGCGCTGGCGCTCCGGGCAGGTGCTCCGGGCCCTGGTGCCGGAGTTCCGGTCGGCCACCCCCCCCAGCCTCCCGGTGATCGTCACCCCCTTCACCGACCTCGCCCTGGCGCGCGCCGAGTACGCGGCCACCCAGGGCGAGCTGCTCGTCGGCGCCTACACCCAGGGCCTCGCCGCGCTGAGCGGCCTCCTTGGCCTTGAGGCCGACGCCGACGCGCTGCTGTTCACCCGCCCCGCCGCCATCGACCGGCCGGCCCTGGCCCTCGAAGACGCGGAGCGCCTGAGCCTGGCCCTCGGCTGCTTCAGCGCCCAGGCCGACGCGCTCGCGCGGGCCACGCTGGTCGACGAGCCCGACGCCTTCAACGCCCTGGATCTGGTGGCCCTGTACCGCGCCGACGTGCGCAGCGATGGCTGGCTCGATGGCCTCGAGGGGCTCGTGCCGGCGACCTTCATGACGGACGCCGGCCCGGTGGCCCTGCCCGCCGACCCCCTGCGGGTCGACTTCGTCGCCGGCTGCGCGCGCTGGCTGGCGCACGAGCGCAACGGCATGCAGCTTGAGCGCGCCGCCGTGCTGCGGCAGCTACGTGCGCTCGCCGAGAGCACCTCCGACGTGTGGAGCGACCCCACCCGGCCGCCGCCGCCCTTCGACGACCGCCCCCCGACCGTCACGATCCAGGCGGCGGCCACCGAGGCCGAGGGCTCGGCCGTCTTCGCGCCCGACCTGCCCACCGTCGAGGCCGTCGAGGCCGAGGACTTCGATCCCCGCAAGCTCACCGCCGTGAAGGGCATTATCACGCTGGACGTGCAGGTCATGGACGCCGCCGGCGTGCAGGATCTGACCATCGCGGTCGATGGCCTGTCGCAGATCGACGAGGCTGCCCTGGTCACCGTCGACGAGGCGCCGCCCACGCCCGAGG
>JAUHVS010000275.1 GCA_030424955.1 bacterium
CGGGCACTTGTGCTGCGTCGCCCACGGCGCCGGCCGCCGCATGGGCCGCGGCGAGGCGGTGGCCAAGCTCAAGCCCCAGTTCAAGCGGGCGGATCTGACCCGCACGGCGCTGGGCGGCCGGGTGATCTGCGACGACGCCGAGCTGCTCTACGCCGAGCACCCGCGGGCCTACAAGGCCGTCGGCCCCGTGGTCGACAGCCTGGTGGGCGATGGCCTCGCCACCTCGGTGGCCACCCTCGAACCCCTCATCACCGTCAAGCGCTGAGCGCACCGGCGCCGCTGACTCAGGCGCCCGACCCCGGAGGTCCCCCATGCGATCCGACATGGCCAAGAAGCTGGTGGAGCGCCCGCGGCACAACGCGGGCGATCCCAACTGGGCCGGGCGGGGCGCGCGCCGCGCCGCCCGGGTGGCCGTGCAGCGCGGCGACGACGCGGCCCTGCCCACCCGGCAGCCCTGCCGGCCCCGCGCCCGCACGAAGTGGCTCAACGAGAACCTGGCGCCCCTCAAGCGGTTCCTGCGCAGCCGCATCGGCCGGCCGTGGGACGCCGTCTACAGCGAGCTGCGCGCCCACGTGCGCGCCGACAACACCGTGCAGGCCCACATCATGGAGCACCTGTACCAGTGCGTGCACCGGGTGGTGACCCGGGAGCCCGACGGCGCCATCACCGACTGGTCGGACGGGGCGCCCCGGCCGCTCTACGCCAACCCTTGGTGGCCGGCGCTCTACGTCGATCCCGCCGACGGCTGCCTGCGCGAGGCCCGCGCCCCGCGCCCCACCGGCAGCGCCTACCTGCCCCGCCGGGTGCGGCGCGGCGACGTGCTCTATGTGCGCTGGGCGGGCCACTGGCACCGGGTGACCGTGGCCGAACGCCCCCTGAACGCGGTGGGCAAGCCCCCCGTGGACGCGCTGACGGGCGAGCCCGTGCGCCGCGAGCAGGCCGACCGCCGCGAGGCCCTGTACGGGCTGCCCGTGCGCTACGCGGTGTCGGCCACGCGCCTCACGCCCACCCAGCGCCAGCGCCTGCGGCTGCCCGTCCCGCGGCGGCGGCCCCGGGGGATCCCATGAGCTGGCGGCTGCAGATCACCGCGGGGCGCGGCCCCATCGAGGTGCGCTGGTTCGTGGCGCGGCTGGCGCCCGCGCTGTGCGCCGAGCTGGCGGCCCGCGGGGTGGTGGTGGACGACCTGCTGTGGACGGGCGATCCGCGGGCGCCGGCGTCCGCCGAGCTGCTGCTGCCCGGCGCCGCGCGGCCCCCGGTGGACGACCTGCTGGGCACGCACTGCGAGGTGCGCCCGAGCCCGCGGCGGGGGCAGCGCAGCCGCAAGCGCTGGTTCGCGGGGGTGAGCCTGCACGCGCTGCCCGCCGCCCCGCCGCCCCTGGACCCCCAGACCGTGCGCTTCAGCACCTGCCGCGCAGGCGGCCCGGGCGGTCAGCATGTGAACACCAGCGACAGCGCGGTGCGCGCCACCCATGTGCCCAGCGGGCTCAGCGTGCGGGCCGAGGGCGAGCGCAGCCAGCACGCCAACAAGCGCGCCGCGCTGGCGCGCCTGGCGGGGCTGCTCGCCGCCCGGGCCGAGGCCGATCAGGCCAGCGCGCAGGCCCGGCGCCGGGCGCTGCACGACCGGGTGGAGCGGGGCCGCCCGGTGCGGCAGTGGTGACCGACAAGGCCTTGATCTGATTGCAGAATCAGAAGCTGCCGCCGCCGCCCACGTCGAAGATCTCGGTGGCGATGCCGTCGTCGCCGCGCAGAGCCAGCGTCGCCTGGGCGTAGCCCTCGACCCGCTCCCCGAACAGGCTGAACACGTAGCGCAGCCCGGCGCTCGGGTACACGTCCTCCCAGGGCGTCTGGTCGCCGTGGGCCACGCTGCCCGCCTCGAAGAAGGCCGTGATCGCGTGGCGGCGCGCGGGCAGGGGCACCCGCACCTCGGCGCTGCCGCGCCAGGCGTGCTCGCCCGCGAGGCCCGCGTCGGACTCGTCGGGCAGGGGGAAGCGCGCCCGCAAGCTCGACGCCGTGTAGCCGCGCACCCCGTAGGCCACCCGCTGCCAGCCCCGGGTGGGGCCGTCGGCGAAGAGCGCGCCCGCGTCCAGGGTCAGCCGGCCGACGATGTGCTGGCCGTCCCCGTTGCGCCAGATCGGCACGTTGCCCTGCAGCCGCGCGGTGGCCCGCAGCCAGGGCAGGTCGTTGCCGGGCGCCGGCCGGGGCCCGGTGGTGACGGTCAGGCCCAGGGTGCCCCCGCGGTACGCGATGCGCTCACCGTCGGCGTCGCTCAGATCCAGCCTGGTCTCCAGGGCGACGGTGACGTCGAGATCCTCGTCCTGGCGCAGGGGCAGCCCGTCGTGGGTGCTCGGCGCGCTGGGCGTGGTGTAGGCGACGCCCAGCACCGGCAGGAGCGTGAAGCGGTTGTTCAGGCCGCGCCAGCCCACGCCCAGCCGCCCCGCGTAGGTGGTCTCGGTGACGAACCCCCAGCGGAAGGTGCGCTTCTCGCCCGTGATCTGGGTGATGAGCCCCGGCAGGGCGTAGGGGTCGTGCAGGGTCGTGGCCCGCCAGTCGGTGTCGGTGCGGATCTCGATGCGCTGGCCGGCGCCCCGCCACAGGGCGTGGGGCTCGCTGAGGCTGCGGGGCACCCGCAGCAGGTTCATGTTGTTGAGGGTCACCGACTTCTGGCCGGCGTTGATGGTGATCAGCTCCCACTCGCGCACCCGGAACCACACGTAGTAGCCGGAGCCATCGCGGGCGGGCAGCAGGCGCGCGCTCGCCCGACGGAACAGCCCCGAGCGCCGCAGGTTGGCGAGGCTGCGCTCGATGGCCTCGGGGGTGGGCGCGTCGCCCTCGCGCAGCACCACCAACTGCCGCAGCACCCGCTCGTGGGTGACCACGGCGCCCTCGAACCACACCCGCTTGACGGTGGCGTCGGCGCGGCGCCGGCTGGTGACGGTCACCGCGGCGCCCGCCGGCGAGCGCGTGGCGCGCACCAGCACCTCGGGGTCGAGCACCCCCGTCGACCGCAGCCAGGCGGCCACGCCGCGGGCGACCCGATCGCCGGTGGCCGGGCACCACGGCGCGCCGACCGCGACGGCGCCCAGGGTGGCGTCGGGCACGGTCAGGCCGCTCACGGCGCGGTGGGCGACCATGATCCGCGGCCCGGCGGTGGCGGCGAGGGTGACGTGGGCCACGCCGTCCACCTGCCGCACGGTGGGCACGACCGTGGCGTCGGGGTGGCCGTGGGCGCACAGCCGCCCCTGGAGCTCGGCGGCGGCGGCGTCGATGGGCTCGGACCGCGCCGGGGCGCCCGCCGTCAGCGCCCCCAGGGCGCCGTGCAGCGACAGCCCCTCGGGCACGCCGGTCACCGTCACCTCGCCGAACACGAAGCGGGGGCCGGGGTGCAGCGACAGGTGCACGCGGGTCAGCTCGCCGCGGGTCTCCACCACCGCCTCGGCGGTGGCCTGCAAGTGGCCCAGCTGCCGGTAGGTGTCGCGCAGGCGCTCGCGATCCAGGCGCCCCAGGAACGGGTGCCACGCCCGCCCCACGCCCAGGGCCAGGGGGCGCTGCGCGTCGGCGCGGCGCACCAGGGCGATCCCCTCGTCCAGATCGCCGTCTACGGTCACCACGTAGCTGTCCACCCAGGTGCGCGGCTGGGTGAGCTGGAACACCACCCGCTCCCCGTCGCGGGTGGGCTCGCGCAGCACGTCGATCTGGCCGGTGTCGGGCCGCTCGCCCAGCCGCTCCACCGCCGCCTGCAGGGCCGCGTCCGTGGCCGGGCGGCCGAGCAGGCCGTCCACCAGCAGCCGCGCCGCGCGGGGATCGCTCACCGCGCCGTGCAGGCTCACGTCGCTCACGGGCAGGGGGGGGGCCACGGCGGGCGCGAAGAGCGCCAGCGCCAGGGCGAGGGGGCCGACGACCATCACGGGCGGCCGCTGGGCTGGGGCGTGGCGGGCGTCACTTCAGGCGGGCCTTGACCATCTGCTTGGCGGCCTTCGACACCGGGCCGGTCACCTGCCGGCTGCGGGCCACGGCGCGCAGGTCGTTGATGCGCAGGTAGGGCAGGAAGCGCAGGGCCTCCTGTACGGGCGTCTTGGGGTTCGTCACCAGGTTGCGCTTGATGTCGTAGTGGCGGGTCCAGCGCTTCTGCTTGGCGATGTAGGCGATGATCTCTTCGATGATGGCGCGGTTGGCGCTGAACTTGCGCACCTCTTGATCGGTGATCGCGCCGCTGCGGATCACGGCGCGGGCCACCACCTTGTTGGTGTCGCTGATGAGCAGGGCGCGCTCGGTGGCGGTGCCCAGGTTGGCCAGCCGCACCTTCTGGGCGATGTTCATCAAGCGGATGCGCCCGGCGGCCGACATCTTGCTCAGCTCCTCCTCCTCGGCGAGGCGGGCGGCCTCGCGCTCGGCGGCGGCCAGGGCGTCGGCGGCCTCGCTGTCGCTGAGCAGCTCCGACAGCTCATCGGTCTCGGTCTCGCTGGCGCCGTGCAGGGCCGCCTGCACCGCCTTGAAGGTCGCGTCCTGGGCGCGGGCCTCCGCCTCGTCGGCGGCCACCTGGGTCTGCTGGATGGCCTCGATGATGAGCTCGTGCTCGGGCAGGCAGCTGAGATCGACCCCCTCGCGCACGCAGAAGTCGATCATGCGATCGGCGGTGGACGCCCGCAGGTTGCGGTTCAGGTACAGGGCCTTGACCAGCTCGGGCGACTGCACCAGGCGGGTCTGGTTGGCGGCCAGCAGCTCGCACTGGCTCTCGTCGGCGGCCTCAGCGAGGCGCACCAGCGTGTCGGTGTCGGTCTGGGGGTTGAGCAGCACGCCCTGCAAGACCGCGGCGTCCGAGGCGAAGAGATCCGCGAGCCAGTCCAGCACAGAGGGCAGCAGGCGCTCCTTCGCGAGGGCCATGACCGTGCGCGGCGGGAGCGCCTGGGCGGTGGCCATGGCCTCGCGCTGAACCGCCTCGACGTCGTCCATCGCCAGGTTGTGGAGCACGCAGATCTGCACCACCGGCTTGAGGGGCACCAGGCCGCGGGCCGCCATCATGCGCACGGGCTCGGGGGCGGCCGGATCGGCGAACTTGCGCGCCTGCTCGGGGAACTTGCGGGGATCGATGCGGCGATCGGCAGGGAGCGACATGGGGGTCTCCGGGGCGCAATGACCCGCACAGTCTATCAGGTTGTCGGCCGCCGTCGCGTACCCGTCGGTGACCCCGTCAGGCAGAGGCCGCGGCGGCCGGCGCCCCCTCGCCCGGGGCCCCGCGCCACGCCTGCACCAGGGCCTCGGCGGCGGCGGGCCAGGTGGGGAAGTCGAAGCGGAAGCCGGCGGCCTGGAGGCGGCCGGGCACCACCCGCCGGCTCTTGCGCACCAGCTCGGTGTCGGTGCGCAGGGCCCAGGCGCCCAGGGCCACCATCCAGCCCGTCGCGGGCAGCCCCACGCGGGTGCCCCAGGCGGCGCGCAGCGCCTCGGCGAACCCGCGCTGGGGCAGGGGCGTCGGCGCGGCCAGGTTCACCGCGCCGCTGACGTCCGGCTGGGCGATGAGCCAGCGCACCGCCCGGCAGAAGTCATCGCCGTGGATCCACGACACATACTGCGCGCCCCCCGCGATGGGCCCGCCCAGCCCGCGGCGGGTGAGCCCCAGCAGGGTGTCGAACACGCCGCCGGCGTCGGGGGTCATCACCATCGCGGTGCGCAGGGCGACCTTGCGGGTCTGGGGCGTGGGGGCGTCCCACAGGGCCTGCTCCCAGGCCTGGGCGATCCACACGCTGGCCGCCCACCAGGCCGGGGCGTCGGGCTCGGCGCCGCCGATGATCCCCGTCGCCTCGTCGTTGGGGGCGTCGTAGCGGTGGGCGTACACCGTGGCCGTGCTCATCGCGGGGGGCTGCGCGGCGGCGGCGATGGCGGCGCCCACGGCCTGCGTGCTGCGCACCCGCGACACCATCATCTGCTGGCGGTTGAGGGCGGTGGGGCGGCAGTTGACCGTGCGGCCCGCCAGGTTGATCACCGCCGTCGCGCCCTCGAGCTCGGCGGCCCAGTCGCCGACGGTCTCGCCGTCCCACACCACGCCGCGGGCGCCCTCAGGGGCCTGCCCGCGGCGGCTCAGCACCACCACCTCGGCGCCGTGGGCCAACAGATCCCGGGTGAGCGCCGCGCCGAGCTGTCCTGTGCCTCCGGGGATCACGACCTTCATGGGGCCTCCTTCGCTTGATTATTGTGAACGTGTTCACCAATAATAGGACGCGCCATGTCGAGCAAAGTTCCATCAAAAGCGCCGAAGCGCCCCCGGGGCCGCCCGCCGGGCCGCACCGCCGAGGGCGAGGCCACCCGCGAGCGCCTCTACGCCATCGCCTGTGCGCACCTCGCCGAGCGCGGCTACGCCGGCGCGACACTGCGGGGCATCGCCGACGCCGCGGGCGTGAGCCCCGGCCTGCTGTACCGCTACTTCCCCAACAAACAGGCCATCGTGCTGGCGCTGTACGACGACCGATCCGCGCGCTTCGCGGCCGACGTGCGCCTGCCCGCGGGCCCGTGGCGTCAGCGCTTCGAGGCCGCCCTGGACGCCAGCCTCGCCGCCCTGACCCCAGACCGCGCCACCCTCGCCGCCCTCGTGCCCGTGCTCGTGGGCGACCGCGACCAGGGCCTGTTCGCGCCGGGCACCGCCTTCTCCCGCGAGCGCGTCGAGGCGGTGTTCCGCGACGCCGTGGCCGGCGCCACCGACGCCCCCCGCGCCCCCGCCGCCCTGGCCCGCGCGCTCTACACCCTGCACCTGGGCGTCGTGCTGTTCTGGCTGCTCGACGCCAGCGACGCCCAGCGCGCCACCACCGACCTGCGCGCGCTGCTACGGCAGGGCCTCACGCCCCTGTCCCTGGCCCTCAAGCTCCCCGGCGCCCACCGGGTCGTCACCCGCCTCGCCGACGCGCTGACGGCGGGCCTGCTGGGGCCCGCGGGTGCCTCAGGCGAACCGGTCTAGCCCCGCACAAAGCGCGCCGCGTGCCCCGTGGCGATCACCGCCGCCAGCTCGGCGGCGTTGAGATCCAGCGCCTCGGCCACGCGCATGTGTTCGGCGCGGCAGGTCACATCAGACAGCAAGGTGTTGTCGGTGTTGAGGCACGCGCGCACGCCCTGGGCGAGCCAGCGGGACAGCGGGTGGTCGGCCAGGCGGTCGACGACGCCGGTGTGCACGTTGCTGGTGGGGCAGGCCTCGATGACGACCTCGGCGCGGGCCACGCGGGCGGTCAGGCGGGGGTCGTCGAGCAGGCTCACGCCGTGGCCGATGCGCTGGGCGTGCAGGTGGTCGATGGCCACGGCGATCTCGGCGGCGGGGCGGCCCTCGCCGGCGTGCACGGTGCGGCCGAGGCCCAGGGCGCGGGCCGCGGTGAAGGCGGGCGCGTAGTCGATCATGGCCCAGGTGTGGCTGGGCGCGGGGCCGCCGGCGAGGTCCAGGCCCACGACGCCGGGGCGGGTCGCGGCCAGGGCCACCAGCGCCTCGGCCAGCGGGGGCGGATCGCCATACAGCACGCACAAGATGAGGCCCGCGCGGCCGCCCAGGCCGTCGAGGGCG
>JAUHVS010000276.1 GCA_030424955.1 bacterium
CCAGCGCCGCCGCCCGCGCCTCCGGCCCCGCCGGCGCTGCCGCCTGCTCCACCGGCCGCGCCGGCGTCACCGCCCGCGCCCCCGCCACCGTCGTCACACGCCAGGGCGAAGACCACGCCCCCCATGATCGCCAGCCACCGCATGCGCTTGAGCACCGCGGCCTCCTCTCTGCACTGCTGCGTGCGGTGTGTCTTGGTCATTGATCAAGCGATCCGGCGGCCGCGACCGGGGCGAGCGCCCCGGCGGGCTCGGTCAACCGGCTGAGGCCTGCGCCTCGGCCGCTGCGCCGGCGAGCCCGCGTGCCGACGAGGCGAGCTGGCCGAGGGCGCGGTCGGCGAGGACGCAGGCGACGGCGCGCGGCCCCAAAGAGCCCTCGCAGGTCGTCAGAGCGCGCGCCCATCGCCGAGCTCGCCCGCGCCTTCGTCGCCGCGCCCTCGACGATGCGCCGCATCGCCTCGGGCGAGGCGCCTTCGATCCGGCGCTTCGGCTCGCTCGGGCTCGGGCGGCGAATCTCAACACCCGGCTAGCGCTGGAAGTTGAAGGGCAGGCTGACCTTGACGTTGGTGCCATCAAAGCTGGGCACCCGCAGCCCGCTGAGCGCCCCACGCACACAGGTCTGACCCCGCGGCGTGCCGCCGTCGAGCTGCACGTTGATGAGCTCGCCCCGCGGGATGACGGTGATGCGCACCTTCACGCCGGTGAGCGATGGATCCCGCCGGACCTCGTCTTGCAGGCAGCGCATCAAGGCCGCCTGGCGGCCGCCCATCGCCCGGTCAAAGGCAGGCCGGTCGAAACGGGATCCGTCTCCGGCGCCCATCGTCAGCTCGCTGGAGGCCGCCAGCTTCGCCTCCCGGGCCACCTTGGCTGCCTCGTAGCGCGACCGGGCGGCGCTCTGCTTCGCCGCCGCCTTCTCGCGCCGCTCTCGAACCTCGGCCTCGGTCTCGGGCAGCTCCTCCGGCAGCGTGATGGCCGGCAGCGCCTCCGACAGCGTGCTCACGAGCCGCGGCAGCCGCGCGGCGACAGGCTCAGGCAGCGTCGACCGGTACCAGAACCAGCCGCCCGCGCCACCGCCGGCCCCCAGCAGCACCAGGGCGACGATGCCGCCCAGCACGCGGTTGCGCCGGCGAGCCGCCGCGGCGGCGGTGGCCTCGGCGCGCTTCTTCTCGCGATCGGCCTTCTCGTGGATCCAGTCCACCAGGGCCTGGTCGAAGACCGGGAACTCCGCCAGCGCAGCGCGGCGATCGGTCTCGATGTCGTACAGCGTCGCCTCGGCGTTGATCTCTTCCTTGAAGAGCTGCTCGACCACGGCCTTGCGGGTGTAGGGGCCGTAGTCGGTGCCGTCGCGGGCGATGAGCCAGCGCTGGACCGTGCCGTCGTCATCAACCTGCCCCGGCGTGCCGAGCTCGGGGATGACAAAGCCGCCGTCGGTCTTCGGCCGCGCCGCTGGGCGAGGCTCGTGGGTCGACGTGGGCTCCGCGCTCAAGCCGCTGGGATCCAGCACCTCGAGCGAGGCCCCGGCGTGGAGCTGAGCGCCCGCCTCCGCAGCCGGCGCCGCGGCCCCCTCGGCCTCACGCACGGCGGCCTGGAGGGCCGCCTTGACGGCCAGCGGATCGGCGAACCGATCGGCGGCGTCGAGGTCCAACAGCTGCGCCACAATGTCGACGACCGCGGTGGGGGTCGCCTGCTGCACGTCCGCTGGCAGCGTCCCCTCCCCGACGGCGGGGGGACGCCCCGCCAGCAGGCCGAACAGCATGGCCCCCAGGGCGAAGAGATCGTCGCCCTCGAGCCGCTGAACGCAGGCCTGATCCCAGGGGTCAAGGGCGTCGCGCTTCGCCACGAGGGCGCCGCGGAGCTGGCCGAGCCCCAGATCGGCCAGCTTGACCCGCCCCGTGCGGTTGATGAGCACCGCCGAGGGCCGCAGCGTGCCGTGGGTGAGGGTCCCCTGGGCCGCGTCCAGCGCGTTGCACACGTGCGCGATGAGGTTGTAAGCGCCCTTCAGCGTGAACCGCTTGCCGGCCGCGGCCTTCTTCTCGAGCAGCTCGGCGAGGGTCTGGCCGTCGACATACTCACGGGCCAAGTAGCGGCGCTGGCCGTCCTTGCCCATGCCAAAGACGCTGACGAGGTTCTTGTGCGCGAGCCCCGTGGCCTGCTTGACGGCCGCCCGCACGGCGTCCGTGGCCTCGCGATCGCCCGCGACCGCCGGATCGAGCAGGAGGATCGCGATGCGCTTGCCGCTCTTCTCGTCGACGGCCCGGTAGGTGGTGCCCAGCACCCCATCACGGATGCGCTCGTCGATGACGAAGCGGCCGCCCACGGTGTCGCCCTGCTTGAGGCGGGCGCCGGACTCAGGCCCAGCGGCGGTGTTCGGCACGTCGGCGGTGTCAGCGCTCTGCAAGACCCCTCCTCATTGGACGCGAGCCCCAAGTATCAGGGGCGGCGGCGCCGCGATCAATGCCCAGGCGCCGTCGGGGTGACGCTCGCCGTCGAGGCGAACAGGTCCACGCGCCAGGCGCCCTCCACCTGAACCAACGGGATCCGGCGGGCGCGGCCCCCCAGCGGGCCGACGACGACCCGCCGGTCCGCCGTCGTCACCGCCTCGTCCAGGCGCGCACGCTGCGGCAGATCCAGCTCGAAGCCCCAGCCCGGCCGGACCCCGAGCACCTCGAGCACCGCCGCCTCAGCGGCGTCCGGCGCCAGCCCGAGCCGCGTCGCCAGCTGCCGCTGGCTGTCGGGGGACAGCGCCCGCCACACGGCCGCGGCGCTCCGCGCGCGCAGCGCCCCCAGGAAGCGCTCGTACGCGACCAACGCCGGATCCTTGGGCGGCGGCCCGCACCCGGTGAGGGGCAGGAGCGCGAACAGCAGACAGGTGAGGGCGTGACGCATGCGCGCATGTTGCCCGCGCGCCCCCTGGGGGGCAACCGCAGGGATTGACGGCGAACCCGACCGCGGGCCACCTTCACGGCATGCGCGCTCTCCTGCTTGTTGGCCTGACCGTGGTTGCTGCCCTGCTGGGCTGCGCCGAGCCCCGCGACCCCGCCACGCCCGAGGGGGCCATGCACCGCCTGCGAGACGCCGTGCTGGCCCAGGACGCGCCGGCGATCCTCGCGGCCGCCTCGGCCAACACCCAGCGGGCGCTGGCCCAGCTGCACACGAAGCTCAAGGAGCAGCGGGCCGCCATCGACGAGCGATACCCAGCGGACGCACAGGCGGCCGCGCGCGCAGCCTTCCCCCCTGCGGTGCTGGAGGCAAAGGACAGCGCCGCGCTGTTCGCCGCGCTGATCGAGCCGCAGATGAAGGTGCTCGACCGAGGCCCGGGGCTGAAGTGGGGCATGACCGTGCTGGGCCGCCCGACGGTCACCGATGGCCGCGCCACGGTGCCGACCCAGAGCGGCGAGACCCTGGAGTTCGTCCTCGAAGAGGGCCGCTGGCAGACCACCGCCTTTGAGCGCGCCTTGGAGCTGAACCTCAACCGCGTGAAGCTCAACGAGCAGACGCTGGCGGAGAACCTCAAGGTCTTCGAGGAGCTCAAGCGCCGGGAGGCCGACAGCCAGGCCAAGGCGGCTGAGGACGAGTAACCGTCAGGTGGGGCGACAGCCGCCGGCGGCGCACCGGCCCGATCCCACGCACCCGCTCCAGATCCAGCAGCCGCTCGAAGGGCCGCGCCGCCACAATGGCGGCGGCCGTGGCCGGCCCGATGCCCGGCACCGCCCGGAGGGCCGCCTCGCTCACCTCGTTCACCGACAGCGGCCAGCCCAGGGCGAGCTGATCCCGCGCGCTGGCCCGCCGCCCCCGGGTGGTACAGCCGCCCCACCTTCGCTCAATCTCGATGATGTCGCCCACCGCCGGCATGTAGAGGTCGGTGCAGCCGGCCGCGGCGCGGGCCACGGCCGCGGGATCGGCGTGCCATGTCAGCACGCCGTCGGCCCGCACGCCGTACCACGGCGCGCAGGTCGGGGCTGGGCGGGCGGGCGCCCGCCGCCACGTCCAGCGCTCTGCCCAGATGGCCCCCAACACCAAGAACCCCAGGGCCAGGGCTCGCCGCCGCGCCATCGTGTCCCACGCCATCGCACCGCCCCCTCATCGATCCGGTCGGCTCGCCCCCCGTGGGCGGGCCCCCCTGATCCATCGGACGCTGGGCGCGGGTGTTGCGCGAAAAATCAGCCGAGGCGGCGTTTCATGGCGCCGGGCTGGTCCACGAAGGCGCCCGCGACGCCCATGGCGGCCAGGGCGCGGGCGTGGCCGACGTGGCGCACGGTGTAGGCGCGCACGGCGTACCCGCGCGCGGTGGCGGCGCGCACCTCCGACGCCGTGAGCGTGGGGAACCAGGCGTGCCAGGCGACGCAGCCCAGGGCGCGCAGGGCCCCCCACGGCGGCGCGGCGGGGGCGGTCCGCTCCGTGAGCAGGGCGCGCGGCACCCACGGCGCGACCGCAGCAAAGGCCGCCAGGGCCTCGGGCAGGAAGCTCGACACGATGACGTCGTCGATGGGCCGCAGCGCCCGCGCCGCCGGCCACGCAGCGGCCACGCTCTTGAGCTCCACGTTGACCGGCACCTGCCCAGCGACCAGCGCCAGCACCTCGCCCAGCCGCGGCACCGTCGCCCCGCCCGCCAGACGGACAGCGCAGGTCGCCGCGGCCGATCGCGCGTCCACGGGGACCGCGTCGCCCCCCAGCCGGCTCAGCGTGAGGTCGTGCACCACCAGCGACACGCCATCGGCGCTGGCGCGCACGTCCAGCTCGATCCCGTCGGCCCCCTCACGCAAGGCCTGCTCAAAGGCCGGCAGCGTGTTCTCGAGGCGCCGCCCCCCGTGGCTGCCTCGGTGGGCCCAGATCGCCAACCCGGTCGGCCTCATACGTACCGCCCCCCCAGCCAGGCGCCCGCCGCAGCGCAGCACAGCCCCACCCCGACGTTCAGCGCCGCGTTCGCCGCCGCCCAGCCCGGCGCGCGGCCCGCGAGGGCGACGGTCTCCTGGCCAAAGGTCGAGAAGGTGGTCAGCCCCCCCAAGAAGCCCGTGGTGACCCCCACCCGCACGGCGGCAGGCCACTGGGCGCGCGCCGCGAAGAGCGGCACCAACGCACCGAGCACGAAGCAGCCCACCACGTTCACCGCGAAGGTCCCCCACGGCAGCCGCGCGCCCGGCAGCCAGCGCGCCGCCAGCGCGCCGATCCCAAACCGGCTGAGCGCCCCCAGGCCACCCCCGACGAACACCGCCAGCGGGCCCATCATGGCGACGCCACCGGGGCCAGCGCCGCCAGCTCAACGAGGCCGGAGAGCACCCTCGGCGCGGCCCCCGCGACCCGGCCCCAGGGCACCGCCGCGAAGGGCACGCCGGCCGCCTCAGCGGTCTGGGCGTCCACCTCGGAGTCCCCCACAAACAGCGCCCGCCCGGGCGCCACGGCGAGGGCGCGGGTCGCTGCGAGCAGCGGGGCCGGATCCGGCTTGCGCGCGGGCAGGTCGTCCCCCGCCACCACCACGGCGAAGCGCGCGGCCCAGCCCAACCCCGCCAGGATCGGGTCGAGGAACATCCGCGGCTTGTTGGTCACCAGCCCCAGGCGGGCCGCCGGCCAGGCGTCCAGGACCGCCGCGACCCCCGGATACGGGCGGCTGTCGACCAGCGGGTTGGCTTGGTAGTGCGCGATGAAGGCCGCCCGCAGCGCCGGCAGCTGATCGGTCGTGCGCGGCGCCAAGATGTGCTGGAGCAAGTGCCCGAGCCCCCAGCCGACGCCGCCCTCCACTTCGGGGATGGAGAGCGCCGGGAGGCCCAGCACCGCGCGGGCCGCGTTCGCCGCCGCCGCCAGATCCGGGCTGGAGTCGAGCAGGGTGCCGTCGAGATCGAAGATGAGTGCGTCCATAGGCATGGCGCCAGTCTAGCAAGCCCGGCGCGGGCGTGAACCTGTCGTGCGCCCATGCGCGGCGGGGGATCGCGGCGGGGCCCGAGCTGCGCCGCCTGACGGCCGCCGCGTGCGTTGACACCCGTCCGTCGCCGGCTTACACGACAGGGCATGCACACCGTCGCTCTGGGCCGCGGGCCCCTCACCCTCGACGCCCTGCGCGCCGTCGCCCTCGACTGCGCGCCCGTCACCCTCGACCCGATCCGTCGCGGCGAGCTGGCGGACATCCGCGCGCACGTCGAGACCTTGCTGGCGCCCGGCGCCCCCAACGTCTACGGCATCAACACCGGGTTCGGCGCGATGGCCGAGGTGCGCATCGAGGCCGCCGATCTGGCGCGGCTTCAGATCAACCTGCTGCGCTCCCACGCCACGGGCATCGGCGACCCCTACCCGGTCGACATCACCCGGGCGATGATGCTCTTGCGCGCCAACGTGCTCGCGCTGGGCACGAGCGGCGCCCGCCCCGAGGTCTGCGAGCTGTTGATCGCCCTGCTCAACGCGGGCGTCCACCCCATCATCCCCGAGAAGGGCTCCGTGGGCGCCTCGGGGGATCTCGCCCCGCTCGCCCACCTGGCCCTGGTGCTCGTCGGCGAGGGGGAGGCGCTGCTTGGGGACGCCCGGCTGCCTGGCGCCGAGGCCCTGGCGCAGGTCGGCCTCGCGCCCCTGACCCTCGCCCCCAAAGAGGGCCTCGCGCTCATCAACGGCACCCAGGCGATGACGGCAGATCTCGCGCTCAGCTGGTGCCGGGCGCGGCACCTGCTCCGGGTGGCCGACGTCGTGGGCGCGCTGAGCCTCGACACCCTGATGGGGTCGGTGCGGCCCTTCGACCCGCGGATCCACGCGATGCGCCCACACCCGGGTCAGCGGGCGGTCGCGCACAACCTGCGCCAGCTGGTTGCCGGCAGCGCCCTGCACGAGAGCCACCGGGTCTGCCACAAGGTGCAAGACCCTTACAGCCTGCGCTGCATGCCGCAGGTGCACGGCGCGACCCGGGACGTGCTGGCCTACGTCGAGCAGGTCCTGGCGGTGGAGGTCGACGCCGCCACCGACAACCCGCTGGTCTTCGTCGAGGACGGCCAGCTCGACACCCTGAGCGGCGGCAACTTCCATGGCCAGCCCGTCGCCTTCGCTGGCGACTTCCTGGGCATCGCCGTCGCGGAGCTCGCAAACATCGTCGAGCGGCGCGTCGAGCAGCTGGTCAACCCGGCCCTCTCCGGGGGGCTGCGGCCGTTCCTGGCCACCCACGGCGGGGTAGACAGCGGGTTCATGATCGCGCAGGTGACCGCCGCAGCCCTGGTCAGCGAGAACAAGGTGCTGGCCCACCCCGCGAGCGTCGACAGCATCCCGTCGAGCGCCAACCGCGAGGACCACGTGTCGATGGGCACCATCGCGGCCCGCAAAGCGCGCACGATCCTGGCGCACGCCGAGCAGGTCGTCGGCATTGAGCTGCTCTGTGCCGCCGAGGCCCTCGACCAGCGCCGGCCGCTGCGATCATCGGACGCCCTCGAGGCCGTGCACGCCGTCATCCGGCAGCGCATCGCTCCGCTGGACGGCGACCGCAACCTGCAGCCCGATCTGGCAGCGGCGGTCGAGCTGGTGCGCACCCCGCACCTCATCGACGCCGCCGAGGCCGCG
>JAUHVS010000897.1 GCA_030424955.1 bacterium
ACCTCGAAGTTGCCGGTGAACGCCGCCGCCAGCTGGTTGAGCACCTCGAGGCTGCCCCCCTGGGTCGGCAGCACCACCAGCTCCACCGCGTGCTCGCCGATGAGCTGCTCCACCGCGGCCACGGGGGCGTCCCCCAGGGGGCCCTCGCCCCCCGACTGCAGCGCGCCGTCGCGGTCGACGATGGCCACGGCGACCTGGTCGCCGTCCACGTAGACGCCCGCCGCCAGCGCCTGGCTGGGGCGCGGCGCGGTCAGCAGGTTCAGGTAGGCGTTCGCGGCGTTGCGGCAGGCGGCGCTGCGGGCGGCCTCGTCCTTGAGGGCCAGGGACCACTCGTCGAGGTCCACCAGCACCAGGGCCTGCAGCAGCTCGTCCCCCGTGCGCCCGTTGGCCAGCGCCGCGAGCTCCGTGCCGCGGGCCTTGAGCTGATCCAGCAGGCGCTGCTGCGGCAGCTCCAGGCTCAGGGCGAGGGCGCCGGCCTCCACGCCGCGGCGGATGGCCATCCAGCGGTGGGGCTTGATCGCCGCGAGGGTGGTGGTCTCGGCCAGCTCACCGAACTCAGCGGCCTGGCCGGCGTCCTCGGTGTCGAGGCGGATCTCGAGGGCGCCCTCGCGGTGGGCGATGGCCAGGCAGGCCTTCCACAGCGCCAGGGCCTCCTTGATGGCGTCGCGGCGGCGGTGCTCCGCCACGCTGCCCGTGGGCGCGAGGCGCTCCGCGCGCTCCAGCACCGCGACCTCGTGGGTCGACAGGGTCTGCTTGAGCACGGCCGGCGCGATGGCGGGATCGCCCTTCGCCCGGCGGCGAGCCGCCACGCTGTCGAGGTACGCCATCTGCCGGCTGTGCGCGCGGGCAGCGCGCCAGATCCCCAGCAGCATGCGCGCCGTGAGCGTGGTGTTCTTGTGCTTCAGCACCGCCGCGAGATCGCTGCCCTGCGCGATCTTCTCGCCGAGCGAGTCGATCACGTGGGTGGGCACCTTGGCGTCGCCAAGGGCTCGGGTGCGCTGGATGAAAGTCGACAAGCGCATGGCAGGTCAGCCCGTCGGTTGGTCGAAAAATCGAGGAGTCCTTGGGAGCGCGACGCGTCTCTGGCAGCCCTGGCGGCGCCTGTCTCGTGCGTCACGGTCGCTGCGAATGGGCGATGTGCCACCCCGACGCTGCGACGCGAGGCCGACTAGTAGCCTAATCGCTGGCCCGCGGCAAGCCTGCCGACGGGCAGGCCCTCAGACGCCGTAGAAGGCCGAGATGGCGCGCACCACCGCCACCAGGTCGTCGCCGGGCAGCTCGGGGTACACGGGCAGGGCCAGGACCTCGGCGCAGGCGCGCTCGGAC
>JAUHVS010000277.1 GCA_030424955.1 bacterium
GGGGTCGCCGGCCTGCCGGTGGGGAGCACCGGCAACGTCATGCTGCTGCTCTCGGGCGGGCTCGACTCCCCCGTCGCCGGCTACCTGGCCCAGAAGCGCGGCTGCGCGCTGGACGCCCTGTACTTCCACTCCCCGCCCTTCATCGGTGAGGCCAGCCTCGACAAGGTCAAACAGCTCGCGGGCAAGCTGGCGCCGCGCCAGGGGCGCATGGCCCTGCACGTGGTGCCCTTCACGGCCATCCAGCAGGCCATCCGCCAGCACTGCCCCGGGCGCTTCACGGTGCTGCTCTACCGGCGCTTCATGTACCGCATCGCCGATCAGCTCGCCGAGGCCCGCGGGTGCCTCGCGCTGTGCACCGGCGAGAGCCTGGGCCAGGTCGCGAGCCAGACCCTCGAGAACATCAACGCCGTCGACCGCCTCACCACGCGGCTGACCCTGCGGCCGGTGATCACCCACGACAAGACCGAGATCGTGGAGATCGCGCGGCGCATTGGCACGTATGACCTGTCGACGTTGCCCTTCGAGGACTGCTGCACCTTGTTCGTGCCCGACAACCCCGCCACCCGCGCCCCCCTGCACCTGCTCGCCCGCGCCGAGGCCGCGCTGGACGTGGACGCCCTGGTGGCCGAGGCCATCGCGGGCATCCAGCGGGTGCTCATCGAGGGCGTCGGTGTGTAGCGCCCCGGCGGCGGCCGGCCGGCGCCCGTCGCGGGTGGCTCCCGCCGCGCGCGCCGACGGTGTACCGTGCGCCCCTCACCCTGCCCAGGCCCCGCTGGGGCCTCCCCGCCAGCCCAGGAGCCTCCATGTCGAGTGAGCGGCGCTTTCGGATTCAGGCCGTCGCCCGGGCCACGGGGCTGAACAGCGCCACCCTGCGGGCGTGGGAGCGGCGCTACGGGGTGCCCGCGCCGGAGCGGGGCGAGAACGGCTACCGCATGTACTCGCAGCAGGACATCGACCTGCTGCAGCGCATGGGCGGCCTCATCGAGGCGGGCCACGCCCCCAGCGACGCGGCGCGCATCGCCCAGGCCAGCCCCCCGGTCGAGGCGCTGCCCCCGCTGCAAGCGCCCGAGGTGCCCACGCCTGGCCCCGCGGACGCCGTGCGGGAGGCCCTGCTCGCCGCCACCCACGCCCTCGACGGCGACGCCCTGCGCGCGGCCGTGCACCGCGCCCTCACCCTGGGCCCGGCCTGGCGCATCCACGAGGAGATCTTCGTGCCCGTGCTCGCCGAGATCGGGGAGCGCTGGGCCCGCGGCGAGCTGACCGTCAGCCACGAGCACTTCGCCACCGAGGCCATCAGCGCCGCCCTGCGCGACCTGCTGCGCCTCATGGAGCCCCCGGCCGGCGCCCGCCGGGTGCTGCTCGCCTGCGTGGACGAAGAGCTTCACAGCCTGCCGCTGCTCGGGGTCGCCCTGCTGGCCGCCCACGCGGGCTGGCAGCCGGTGACCCTGGGGGCCCGCACCCCGCCCCTCGCCCTGGCCTCGGCGGTGCAGCAGCTGCGCCCCAGCGCCATCGCCCTGAGCGCCACCATGGCCCGCCCCAACCCCGAGTGGCACGACTACGCCACCGCGGTCGGCGACGTGCCGTGGATCATCGGGGGCCAGGCGGCCATGGCCGCCCAGGGCGCCCTCGAGACCCTGGGCGCCACCGTGGGCGCCAGCGCCCGGGATCTGGTCGACTTCCTGGCCCACGTCGGCCCGGGGCGCAGCCCGTGACCCCGCTGCTGCTGGCCCTGGCGCTGCTGGGCGCGCCGCTGCCCACGGATCCGGTGGCCCGCTACCCGTGGCTGGCCGAGCACCCGGTGGCCGACACCGTGCCCCTCGACCGCCGGTTCGACCCGCCCGCCGGGTTCGAGCGCGTGGCGGTGGCCCCCGACAGCTTCGGCGCGTGGCTGCGCACCCTGCCCCTGCGCACCGATCGCACCCAGGTGCGCGCCTTCGATGGCCGCCCCCTGCTGCGCCCGTCGGCCGCGCTCGTGGCCCTCGACGTGGGCACCCGCGACCTGCAGCAGTGCGCCGACACCGCCCTGCGCCTGCACGCCGAGTACCTGTGGGCCACCGGCCGCGGCGAGCGCGCCGCCTACCACTTCACCAGCGGCGACGAGAGCACCTGGGCGAAGTGGCGGCGGGGCGAGCGGTTCCGCGTGCGCGGCAGCACCGTCGCGCGGATCAAGGGCAAACGCGGGCCGCAGGGCCACGCCGGCTACCGGGCCTGGCTCACCCACACCTTCCGCTACGCGGGCACCCAGTCGCTGCGCCACGACAGCCGCCCCGTGGGCGACCGCCCGTACGCCGCGGGCGACATCTTCGTGCAGCCGGGGGGCCCCGGCCACGCCGTGATCCTGCTCGACATCTCCGAGCACCCCGACGGCCGCCGCGCGGCGCTCATCGGCCAGGGCTTCATGCCCGCCGAAGACCTGCACGTGCTGGCGGCCCGGCACGACCGGGTGCTCGAGCTGGTGTGGTTCCTGCTGCCCGACGCGGCTCACCCCACCCTCGACACCCCGTCCTGGTCGCCCTTCGACCGCACCCAGGCCCGCCGCTTCACGCTGCCCTGATCCGCGGCCGCCGGCGCGCCCGCGCCCAAGGCCCCGACCCTCCCGAGCACGCCCATGACCGACACCCCGACGCCCGACGCCGCCACGCCCCCCGCCACGACGGCCAGCGACCGCCCGGCGCCAGACACCCGCACCGTGGCCCCCGGGCCGCACCCCGAGATCGTCATCCTGGCGGACGGCACCCCCACCCGCCCGCCGGCGGGCTGGGCCTTCATGAAGAGCGGGGACGCGGGCCTCACCCGGCGGGTCAAGGCCGGCGGCCCCCACTGGGTCGTCGAGGTCACCTGGAAGCGCCGCACCATCAGCAAGGGGCTGTGGGCGCCGGCCGAGCGCATCGCCGCCGCCCAGCGCGCGGTGGAGCGCCAGCGCGCCGATCCCGCCTACCAGCGCAAGCTGGCCCAGGGCCGCGCCCGCCGCGAGCGTGAGCAGGCCCACTACGTCGAGCAGTTCGAGCGCGCGGTGCTGGCCTTCCTGGCCTTCCACACCCGCCACGCCGATCTGGGCCAGCGGCTGGCCCAGGCCATCGCCGCCCACGCCACCCCCGTGGGCAGCGGCACCGTCGCCCGCACCGAGCGCATCCCCGTGGAGCGCCGGGCCGAGGCCGCCGTCATCGCCTGGATGCGCCACCAGACCACCGCCTACGACAACCTGCGCATCGAGCGCCGCAAGGGCGCGCGCCGCGAGGTGCGCCGCGACCTGGCCGCCCGCAGCCGCCAGGTGCTGAGCCTCTACCGCCAGGGCGTGGCCATCGAGCCGGCCCAGTGTGTGTTCGAGCAGGCGCTGGCGAAGGCCGCCACCGGCTGAGCCCCGGGCGGCGCTCAGGGCGTGTGGGCCACCAGCAGGGCCAGCAGGTCGCGGGCGAGGGCCACGAACCCATGATCGGCCTCGCGGGCCAGGTGGGGCAACGGCAGCAGGGTCGCGAAGGGCTCCTCGCGCAGCTGGTGCGGCTCGGTGGTCAGCTTCCACAGCGAGAAGCCCCGCAGCGACGGGAAGGCCCCCGCCTCCACCACGTCCAGCAGCGCCGCCAGGGCCCGGGCGCGCTCCTGCGGGGCGTCGGGCTGGCTGCGCCAGTGGATGCAGGCCAGCCCATCGTCGGGGCCGAGCCCGGTCTCGATGGGGGTGACGCCGTGGTAGGCGTAGGGCCGGATGCTGCTGCCCTCTTTGCGGCTCCAGCCCAGCTCGTGCAGCACCACCGGCCGCCCGACCGCCTGGGCCACCGCCTCGATCTGCGCCGCCACCCGCCGCCAGCCGGCGCGCAGGGCCGCGTCCAGATCGGGCGCGTTGAGGGGCCGCAGCGAGAAGTAGCTGCTGATGGCGATGAAATCCAAGGCGTCCCAGAAGTCGACCTCGTGGAACTGGTCGAAGTTGGCGCCGTAGCCGATGGGCCCCGCGTACACCGTGCGCAGCTCAGCCACCAGGTCGCGCCAGAACCGGCTGTAGCGCGCGCGCCGGGCGGCCAGCGCCGCCGGCATGGGGGGCACGGCGGTCAGGGGCGCCGACAGCCCGCTCACGGTCTCGGACCAGCGCCGGCGGGTGGCGTCCTCGGCCTCGAGCTGGGCGCGCAGGCTGGCGAAGCGGGCGCCGTCGGGCTCGTGGGTGTCCTGCATGCCCTCGGCCCGGGCCGCGCAGGCCAGCCGGCTGTCCACCACCGTGGCCGTGCGCCCCGGCGCCAGGTGATACGCCAACAGATCCGGTAGCTTGGGCCCCACCACCGTCGAGGTCATGGAGTTGAGCTCGTGGCCGACGAGCAGCACGTCCACCCCCAACTCGGTGGCGCGCTCGGCGCCCCAGCGGGCGAAGCGGCGGTAGGCGTCGAACCAGGCGGCCAGGGCCTCGTCCCGCGGCCAGATCATGCCGTGCCACAGGTGGCGGTTGGCGGGGGTGTCGAGGTCGAGCCGCACCCGCAGCACCAGCATCACCCGCAGGCCCCGCGCCTGCGCGGCCGCCACCTCCTCGCGCACGCCGGGCAGCTTGTTCCAGGCGTCATCCCCAAAGGTCAGCGCGCCGCCGTCCCAGGCCACCTGGTCGGCGTACAGGGTCACCTGCACCGTGTTCAGGCCGGCGTGCTCGACGTACCGCGCCCACCGGGCCGGATCGGGCTCGTTGATCTGGATGCCGCCCCCCGTGGGCGGCAGCGGCACGGGCGGCGCGGGCGCCAGCAGGGCGGCCAGACAGAGCGCGGTGGGGAGCAGCGGCATGGACAGACACGCGGTCAGCGAGGGGGTGGAGCCCAGGGCCGGGGTGAACGGTGGCGGCCCGATCGGGCCTCGGGGTGGGCCACGCCCACGCGCCCGGGGCTGCCCAGGCGACCCCAAGACACGCCAGAAATCCCCGCGGCGCGACCCACTGTCAAGGCGTTCGTGACCCCCGCCAGCGCGGCGCGGACGCGCAGCGCCCCGCCTCACCGGGTTGAGGGCCGACGTCCAGTCAAGCGATGGCACGCCCCGTCCGCTGCCCTTGGTGGCGCTGGCGGGCGCCGCAATCCCCTGCGGCCGTTCGACGGCCCCGACGCCCGGCCTCACCCGGGAGCGAGCGGCGCCTGCTGGACCAGGATCTCGATGAACGCTGCGGGCCGCATGGGCGCGAAGCCCACCACGATGTTCACGACGCCGGCGTCCACGTCGGCCTGGGTCGTGGTCGTGCCATCACACCGCACGAAGTAGGCGTCCTTGGCAGACGACCCCTGGAGCGCGCCCTGCCGGAACAGCCCGTCCATGAAGGCGGTGACCGCCTGCCGCAGCCGCGCCCAGGTCGGCTCAGCGTTGGGCTCGAAGGCCGCCCACTGCGTGCCGCGCTGCAGGCTCTCGGCGATGTACAGCGCGGTGCGCCGCACGGGCACGTACCGAGCGTCCTCGCCGAGCCCGTCCGCGCCGGCCAGGGTGCGCGCGCCCCACACCACCGAGCCGACGGCGGGGAAGGTGCGCAGGCCGTTGATCCCCTGCGCGCTGAGCACGCGGTTGTCGGCGTCGGTGAGCGCGCAGGTCAGGCCCGCAGCGCCCGTCAGGCTGGCCTCGACGCCCGCGGGCGCCTTCCAGACCCCGCGGGTGGCGTCGGTGCGCGCATACACGCCCGCGATCAGGCCCGACACGGGGAAGGCCCGCACCGCCCCGCTGGCCAGGGGATCCGCGGCCCGCACCCGGGGCACATAGGTCGCGGCGTGGCGCGCCAGATCCCCCGACAGCCCGATCTCGGCGGGCGAGATCTCGGCCACCGCGCCCTGCTCGATGCGCGCGTCCCACGCGGGCGGGGCGTCGACGATGACGAAGGCCCGGCGGCGCTGCGCGTAGCGGGCGGCCTTGGCATACACCGCGGCGCCGGCGAAGCCGTCGGGCTGGTCGGGGGGCACGCAGATCAGGTTGACCACGTCCACCGCGTCGAGGGCCTGGAAGCCCTCGCCCGGGGCGTCGGTGACATAGTCGGCCAGCGTCAGCGCGTCCGCCTGGGCCCCGCCCACACCGGAGGCCTGGGCCCCGTCAGCGGGGCGCGCGGTGCCGGTCGCCGTGACGGCGTCGCTGAGCAACGCAGAGTCAGCCAACACCCGCGCGAGCGTGCGGTGCGTGCCGGGCTGCAGCGTCACCAGCTTGTGGACCTCCTGCTGGATCGGCTGCCCCAGCCCGTCGACCAGGGTCACGTGCAGGTCGAACAGGGCCTCCGCGCTCAGCCCCGCCGCCGCGAGCGCCTCGGGGGGCAGTTCCGCCGGCGCCGGGTGCGCCACCCGCACCCGCAGGCTGTCGCCCCAGGCCCCAGGCCCCGCCGCGGTGAGCACGAGCCCCCCTGGATCAGCGCTCGCCAGCGTGAGCGTCGCGGGCGTCCCCTGCCCGAGCCGCACGATCAGCGCCTGGCGGCCCCCGGCCTGGAAGAAGTCGCGCACGCAATAGGTCAGGGGGCAGTCGGCCTGCAGCCCGCCGAACCGGGCCTCGAAGGCGGGCACGCTGTCCACCGGCACCGCCCTGTGGACCGGGCCGCGGACCGTGCGGCCCACGAACGCCGTGATCGAGGTCGCGACGCCCACGATGTCCGTCGGCCCGTCGGACACCTCTGACACATAGACCCCCGGATGGAGAACCTGCGGGCGAACGAGCATAGCCCCTCCAGGCAGGGGCGACGGGCCGCGCGGCCAGACACACCCTGCAGGCTGCGACCGGTGTGGTGGGCGGCCGGCGTGTGGTGAGCGGCCCGTGCTTCGGGCGCGCTCGGCCCGGGCACCGTAGCCCCTGGCCGCGCGCCCGGGCAACGCGCGCCGCATGGGCGACGGGCCTCGCGAAAAAAAGCGCACCGCCCGTGAGGGGGCCGCGGCGCCGCCTGCGTAGCCGGGGATGTGAGCGCAGTGACTCACTGACCTTCAAACTCAGGAGCATCCCATGACCTCGCAGACCCGCACCCCCGCCCGCCCCCTGACCGTCACCGCCCCCCGCTACGGCGCCCTGGCCCGCGCCACCCTGCGCCGCGCCCTCATCGCCATCGTCGCCGCCCAGGGCCTCACCGCCTGCGTCGACAGCCCCAGCCGCCCGAAGAAGACCCCCGGCTTCAACGCCCAGGTCATGCGGGTGTCCTTCGACGGCCTGGGCCAGCGCATCGAGGTGCGCCCGGGCGCCACGGTGGTCGCCACCCTGGACGCCGTGCTGGCCGTCGAGAACTGCGACGGCTGCCGCACCCAGATGGCCCTCATCGTCGGCGACGAGGCCGCCTGCGCCTTCGACGCCGTGCCCGCCGCCGCTGGCACCACCCAGGCCGAGGTCACCCTCACCGCCCCCGACGCCCCCGGCCGCTACGACGTGCGCTTCGCCGCCACCCTGAACGACACCTGCGGCGGCGCCGAGCAGAGCGCGCACGGGGGCCCGGTCATCGGGCAGCTGGTGGTCGTCGCCGGCGCCTCCGCGCCCGACCCCGAGCCCGAGCCGCGCCCCGACCCCCAGCCCGACGACAACCGCGCGCCCGTCCTCGCCCCGCTGCAGGTCG
>JAUHVS010000278.1 GCA_030424955.1 bacterium
GGCGGCCGGGGCGGACGGCTTCTGCACCGAGCCCACCAGCACGCCCCAGCAGAAGCCGTCCGCCCCGGCCGCCTCCCCCCCGATGAGCCCACCGGCCACGATGGCGCTCGTGTACACCAGCGGCGCGAGGGCCGGCATGGCGTGGCGGTCCCGGGCCTGGAGCGTGGCCGAGAGCAGCCCCCCCACCAGGTGGAAGATCTGCGCGGGCAGCAAGATGCGCACGAGCCGGGACAGCTCAGCCAGCGCCTCGGGCCCGAAGCCGGCGAACACCCAGCCCGCCAGCGTGGGGGTCGCCCACCACATCACCGCCGTGGCCACCAGCAGCCCGCCCACCAGCAGGTTGGCGATGACCGAGAAGGCCCGCCAGCCCGCGGCCTCGTCGTCGCGGGTGAGGTGCGCCTGGAAGATGGGGATGAAGACGATGCTCAACACCCCGCCAGCCAGCAGGTAGTTGAGGAAGTCGGGCAGCACGAAGGCCGCCTTGTAGAGATCCGCCTGCGCGCCCACGCCCAGGGTGCGGCCGATGACCGCCTCGCGCCCCAGGCCGATCAGCCGGCTGAGCAGGATGCTGACCCCGTACAGCACCGACGCGATGCCGACGGCGCGGCTCACGGCGCGGGCCCCTCGTCGGCGCCGTCGGGCTCGGAGAACGCCCGCAGGAACGGGAACACCCCCGCCGCCAGGCACGCGGCCCCCAGCAGGTCGAACCAGATCGGCTGGAACACCACCTGGTGCGGGTCGACCACGTCGAAGCCGGGGATGCCCGGATCCAGCCCCACGAGCCCCAGCAGGTAGCCCTGCGCCGAGGGCAGGAACGCCGCCCAGGTGAGCGCCAGGGAGCGGGTGTGCTGGTACAGCCACACGGGCAGCGCGAGCACCGCCACCCACTGCAAGAACGGCCCCGGCACCAGCGCGGCCCCGACCACCAGCGTGCCGATCAGCCCCGCCCACGGGCGGTGCGTGGCCATCAGCACCCGCTGGGTGATCCCGTGCAGCACGAGGCTGATGCACAGCGGGTTGACCAGGCTCCACAGCAGGGCCAGCTGCCACTTGGGGGGCGTGACCGGCAGCGGCGTGGGCGTGGCGGCCACCTTGTCGGACCAGGTCAACATGATGTTGCCCAGCTCGCTGCCCAGGATGGTGGTGCCCACCCCCGCCAGCGCTGCCGGGAGCACCCACCAGCCGACGGGCGGCGCCACCAGCGGGCCCAGGCCCGGCGGGCCCAGGCGGCGATCCAGCGCGAGGGCCAGGGCCGTCGCGCCGATGAAGCCCGCCAGCAAGGCCAGCACCGTGTGTTGCGGCGCCGACCCCTGGATCAGGGCCCCGGGCGCCAGGGCCACGGTGAGCCAGACCGGGGGCAACAGCAGCGCCCACAGCAGCGGGCGCAGCGACGGCTCGGGCGGATCGGTAGAGGCGCTCATCGGCCGCGCACCCTATTGCATTGCAGGGGCCGGGGCCAGCGCCCCGGCGGCGCAGGGCCCGTCACCCGACCGCCCCCCGGGCGAGGCCGAAGCGCCCGCCCACCCCCGCGGGGGCATCTCAACCCGCGCGGGCCGTCGGCGCCCACGGCCTGCCCCGCGCCTGCGCCCCATGCTAGAGTCCGCGCAAGAAATGACCAGAGGTTCAGCAACATGACCCCACCCCCCACCGAGGGCGCCCGCCGGCTCGCCGAGCTCATCGACCTGCTCGGCCTGGAGCGCATCGAGGTCAACCTGTTCCGCGGCCAGCCACAGGATCCCGGCTGGGGGCGCCTGTACGGCGGCCACGTGCTGGGCCAGGCCCTGTCGGCGGCCGCGCAGACCGTACCCGACGACCGGCAGGTGCACTCGCTGCACAGCTACTTCCTGCGCCCCGGCCGCGTCGACGTGCCCATCGTGTACGAGGTCGATCGCATCCGCGACGGCGGCAGCTTCACCACCCGCCGGGTGGTGGCCATCCAGAACGGCAAGGCGATCTTCAACCTCGCCGCCTCGTTCCAGATCGACGAGCCCGGCCTGGACCATCAGGCCGAGGCCCCCACCCACCCCGGGCCCGAGGCCCTCGTCAGCGAGCTCGAGCTGGCCCGCCGCGTCGCCGACCAGATCCCGGCGGGGCTCCGGGCCATCGTGCTGAGCGAGGGGCCCTTCGAGGTGCGCGCGGTCAAGCCCTTCAACCCCATGACGCCGACGCCCCGGCCCCCCCACCGGGCCATCTGGTACAAGGCCCGCGGCGCGGTGCCCGACGATCCAGCGCTCCAGCGCATCCTGCTGGCCTACGCGTCCGACTCGCACTTCCTGGCCACCTCGATGCTGCCCCACGGGGCCACCTGGCTGCAGCCCAACATGCAGGTCGCCAGCGTCGATCACGCCATGTGGTTCCACCGCCCCTTCCGCGTGGACGAGTGGCTGCTGCACGTCATCGACAGCCCCAGCGCCTCGGGGGCCCGCGGGCTGGTGCGCGGCCAGTTCTTCGACACCCAGGGCCGGCTGGTGGCCAGCACCAGCCAAGAGGGCCTGATCCGCGACCGCACCCTCGCCCCCCGCTGAGGGGGCGCGCAGAGGTTGATGCGCGCCGCGGCGTGACCGGCTAGCATCGCCGCCATGTCGACCATGCGCGCTGTCTATTCGAACCTGCGGGCCGCCCGCACGGCCATCAAGGACGTGGGGCGCCTGCGCCAGATCGCCAGCGTGCTGGTGCGCCACGGCCTGGGCTACGTCGTGCAGGCCTGGCACCTGCAAGACAAGTTCATCGTCAACCTGCTGGTCGAGAAGCGCGACGAGTCGGCGGCCCCGCCCCCCGACCTGTTCGAGCGCATCGGCGTGGTGCTGCAGGAGCTCGGGCCCACCTTCGTCAAGCTCGGCCAGATCCTGTCGACCCGGCCCGACCTCATCCCCGCCGAGCTGTGCGATCAGCTCAAGCGCCTGCAAGACGACGTGGGGCCCATCACCGCCGAGGAGGCCCGCGCCGTGCTCGTGGAGAGCCTCGGGCAGCCCGTCGAGGCGGTGTTCGACGCCTTCGAGGACGCCCCGCTGGCCAGCGCCAGCATCGCCCAGGTGCACGTGGCCACCCTGCGCGAGACCGGCGAAGACGTCGTCATCAAGATCCAGCGCCCCGGCATCGCCCACACCATCCAGTCGGACCTCAACATCCTCTACTGGGTGGCGCGCCAGATCGAGCAGACCATCCCCGAGGCCCAGGCCTTCGACCCCGTGAGCATCGCCCGGGAGTTCGACAAGGCCATCAGCAAGGAGCTCGACTTCAGCTACGAGGCCACCAACCTCGAGCGCTTCGCCCGCAACTTCGCCGACTGGGACACCGTGCACATCCCGGCGGTGCACCGCAGCCTGTCGACCGAGCGCGTGCTGGTGATGGAGCGCCTCTACGGCGTCAAGATCACCGAGGCCAGCCGCGACGGCCACGACATGGACGCCATCGCCCGCGAGTGCGTGCGCATGCTCCTCAAGCAGGTGTTCGCCGACGGCGTGTTCCACGGCGACCTGCACCCCGGCAACCTGCTGGTGCTCGAGGACGGCCGCATCGGCCTGATCGACTTCGGGCTGATCGGGCGCATGACCCAGCCCATGAAGGATCGGATGGCCGATCTCTTCTTGAACCTCATCACCCAGAACTACAGCGGCCTGGCCCGCAGCCTGTACGACATCAGCCGGAAGAACGGCCCGGTGGACTACGGGGCCTTCGAGGCCGACGTCTGCGAGCTGGCCGACAAGAACTTCGGCTCGGCCAGCCTGGCCGACGTGGACTTCGGCAACGTCGTGCGCGACCTCATCGAGGGCGCCATCCGCCACGATCTGCGCATCCCGCCCGACTACACGATGTTCTTCAAGGCGCTGATGACCGTCGAGGGCATCGGCAAGATCGTCAGCCCCGACCTCGACCTGCTCGAGGAGTCGCGGCCGCACATCGAGCGCATCATCGCGGAGCGATACAGCCCCGAGCGCATGCTGCGCGCCGCGGTGGACACCGGCCAGGCCCTGGTGAAGTTCAGCCGCCAGTTCCCGGTGACCGCCCACCAGTTCCTGACCCAGATCGAGGACGGCAAGCTGTCGCTGGGCATCGACGCCCGCCAGCTCGCCCAGATGGAGACCGCCCGGGACCGGCGCTTCAACCGCGCGCTGCTCAGCTTCGGATCCGCCACCCTGCTGCTCGCCGCCGTGCTGCTGCACGGCCTGCGCGGCATCGAGGTGCTCAGCGTGCCCACCCTGCTCTACGCGCTGGGCGTGGGCACCGGCTTCCGGGTCTGGTGGCGCCTGCGGCGCGAGCCCTGGTGAGCGAGGCGACGCCGCTGACCACCCCCAAGCCCACTGGCGGCCCCCCCGTCGCGGCTCACTCGGGAGACGGGGAGCGCTCCGTGGGCGGCGGCGACAGGTAGCCGTCGAGCACCTCGAGGGCGACCCGGTGGCGCCCGAAGGGCGGCATGATGTACGCGCCCTGCACCCGATCCCGCACCGCCGCCAGGGCCTCCCGGGCGATGCGCACGCCCTCGGCCTGCCCCTCGCCGCGCTCGTCGGCGGCCTGCATGCGCTTGAAGACATAGTCGGGCGCCTGCATGCCCGGCACGTTGTCGTGCAAGAACTTCGCGTTGCGGTAGCTGGCCAGCGGGCACAGCCCCAACAGCACCGGCAGCCCCAGGTCCTTCGAGTCGTCGAGGAAGCGCTCGACCTTGTTGGGGTCGTACACCGGCTGGGTCATGACCGCCTGCGCCCCGGCGTCCCGCTTCATCTCCAGCCGCCGTAGCTCGCGGTCGTAGTCGATGGCGGCGGGCTCCGCGCCGGTCAGCAAGAAGAAGCGGGTGGTGTCGGGCATGGCCTTGCCCGAGGGATCGACGGCGCGGTTGTAGCCGTCGAGCACGCTCAGCAGCCCCACGCTGTCCACGTCGTACACCCCGGTGGCGTGGGGGTACGGGCCCATCTTGGGCGGATCGCCCGTGATGACCACCAGGTTGCGCACCCCCAGCACGTGCGCGCCCAGCAGGTGCGCCTGCAGGCCCAGGAAGTTCCGGTCGCGGCAGGCCACGTGCATGATCGGCTGCACGCCCGTGGCGCGGGCCACCTCGACGGCCATGGCCAGGTTGCTCATGCGCAGGCTGGCCCGCGGGCCGTCGGCGATGTTCACCGTGGTCACGCCCGCCGCCTTCAGGGCCTGCGTGGCGGCGATGCGCCTGGTCAGGTCGAAGCCCCCCGGCGGGTTGACCTCGACGCTCGTGACGAACTCGCCGGCCATCAGCGCGGCGGCCAGATCGCTCCGCTCAGCGGTGGGGATGGGCTCCACCCCGGCCACCGGCTGCAGGCTGCTCAGCTCGATGCGCGGGCTCGTCTCGCCCGCCGGGCTGAGCATGCGCACGGCGTTCGCCATGCGCAGGGTGTGCTCGGGGGTCGTGCCGCAGCAGCCGCCGACGCACTTCACCCCCGCCTTCAGCAGACGGCGCGTAAACACCCCGAAATACTCGGGGTTTGCCATGTAGATGGTGCGGCCCTCGACGTCCTCGGGCCGGCCCGCGTTGGCCATGGCGAGCACGGGCGCGCCGAGCCCCACCATGGGCGCGGTGACCCGGTAGAGCAGCTCCGGGCCCCCGCCACAGTTGCTGCCGATGACGTCGGCGCCCGCCGCCACCAGCCGCTTGCCCACCTGCACCGGCGTGTGGCCCTGCTGGCCCCGGCCGTCGCTCTGGAAGGTGAACAGCGCCACCACCGGCAGGCCGTGGGGCCGGGCCAGCTCGACGGCCAGCTCCAGCTCCTGCAGCACCGGGAAGGTCTCGAGCACGATCAGGTCGACCTCGGCGGCCACCAGGGTGCGGATGTGCTCGTCGAGCACCGCCCGCGCGGTGGCGCCGGCCGGCCCGGCCAGATCCTCAAAGCGCAGGCCGGTGGGGCCGACGCTGCCCGCCACGTAGGCGCGGCCGCCCGCAGCCTCCCGGGCCAGCTTCACCGCGGCCTGGTTGAGCGCCGCCACCTGGTCGGCGAGGCCGTGCTTCTCGAGCTTGAGGCGGTTGGCGGCGAAGCTGTTGGTGGTGAGCACCCGCGCGCCCGCCTGCAGGTAGGCCTCGTGGATCTGGCGCACGAGCTTGGGCTGCTCGCGGTTGATCTGCTCGAAGGAGTGGGTGACGAACACGCCGCGGTCGTAGAGCAGCGTGCCCATGGCGCCGTCGAAGAGCAGGCCGCCCGCGTGGGCTGAGTCGAGGAAGGGTCTCACGGCCGCAGACCTTGCCCGCCCGCGGTCGGCGAGCGCAAGGCCCCCTGCCCCGCCGGGCCCGGCCCCGCCCTCACGGCGTCCCCCGATCGGCCGACGGCTCGGTCGACACGTAGTGCCGCCCGCGCCCCTGCCCCTGGGGCGTCAGGAGCCCGGCGTCGACCCACGCGCTGAGCTGGCGCCGCGCGGCGCGATCGTCCGGCAGGCCCAGCGCCTCGCGCACCAGCGACGTGGTGAGCCGCCCGCGGCCCATCAGCACCGCGCCGAGCGCCGCAGGGAGCCCGGCGGGGCCCTTCGGGGGCGCGGGCGGGGCCTCGAAGGGCGTCGCGGAGGGGCCGAACACCGCCTCCAGATCCGCCTGGTTGAGGGTGTCGACGAACACCCGCTCGGCGTCCAGCGTGGCCTCGGCCAGCGCCCGCTTGCGGGCCTGCAGCTCGATGACCTTCTCCTCGACGGTGTCCTCGGCCACCAGCCGGTAGACCATCACCGGCCGGGTCTGCCCGATGCGGTGGGCGCGATCCGTCGCCTGATCCTCGGCCGCCGGGTTCCACCACGGGTCCAGGTGCACCACGTGATCCGCGGCCGTGAGGTTGAGCCCCGTGCCCCCCGCCTTCAGGCTGATGAGGAACAGCGGCGGCCCGTCCGCCTTGTTGAAGCGCTCCACCAGCGCGCCGCGCTGCCCCGTGCTGCCGTCCAGGTACAGGTACGCGATGCCCGCGGCGTCCAGATCGGCGGCCACCCGCTTGAGCAGGCTGGGCCACTGGCTGAACACCAGCGCGCGGTGCCCCTCCTCGATCCACTCGCTGACCAGCTCGAGCAGCAGCTCCCGCTTGGAGGATCGGCCCAGGTGCTGGGCCTCGGGGAACGGCAGCAGCCCCCCATCACAGGCCGCCTGGCGCAGGCGCATCAGGGCCTCCAGCACCTGGATGGTGCTGCGCTTGATGCCGTCCGTGCGCACCTTGTTGAGCACCTGGTCGCGGAAGGTCTCCTTGACCTGCTCGTACAGCGCGCGCTCCCGCTCGTTGAGCTCGCAGCGCAGCACCTGCACCTGCCGCGGGGGCAGATCCGCCGCCACCTCCCGCTTGAGCCGGCGCAGCATGAAGGGCCGGATGCGCGTGCGCAGGGCCTCCATGGCGGTGGCGTCATCGTCGTCTTGGATGGGCCGCAGGTAGCGCTGGCCGAAGCCCCCCTGGCTGCCGAAGAAGCCGGGCATCAGCCAGTGGAACAGGCTCCACAGCTCCAGCAGGTGGTTCTCGAGGGGGGTGCCGGTCAGCGCGAGCCGGTGGGCCGCGTCCAGCCCGCGGGCCGCCCGGGTCA
>JAUHVS010000279.1 GCA_030424955.1 bacterium
CGACCTGAACACCTGGACCCGCGAGGCCGAGGCCATCGAGGGCCTGGCCGAGCGCCAGGGCGTGCCCCTGGTGATGCACCCCGAGTCGGGCCTGGTCTACGCCCACGGCGGCGCCAACCGGCAGGGCAGCCCGCTGAACGAGACCTGGACCTACGACCCGGCGACCAGCCAGTGGCAGCAACTACAGACCAACGGCGGCCCGCCGCCGGCCCGCGGGGTGCACGTGAGCGTCATCGCCAACAACACGCTGTATGTGTTCGGCGGCCAGACGGCGCTGCAGCCGTCGCCGCAGACCGTGCGCGGTGACACGTGGGCGCTGGATCTGTTGACGCTGACCTGGCGACAGATCCCCGGCGCCGGGCCGAGCGCCCGCGCCGCGTCCGCCGCGGTGTACGACCAGACCGGCGACCGGATGGTGATCTACGGCGGCACCGCCGGGCAGCAGCCCTTCCGCGACGTGTGGGCGCTGGATCTGCAGACCGAGACCTGGGCCGACGTAACCCCCGCCGACGGCCTGCTGCCCATCCGCGCGAACCACACCGCGGTGCGCCTGGACCGCGGGAACCTGATGGTGGTGTACGGGGGCATCGTGGATCTGACGGATCCGCGCAGCCCGCAGATCTATCAGGACGTTTGGGTGGGGCAGTTGGAGTAGCGCCCGCTGCGGCGCCGCCGCCCGTGGTCCCGCGCCTGGCGGCCGGGCGCCTGCGCGGCTACGGCGCGGCGCTCACCGTCAGCTGGCCCGGGGGCGCGGCCACGACGTGCCCGTCGCTGAAGGTGACGTCCCGCGCGGCCCGGCCGAAGTTGTAGACCACGTAAGTGCTCACCCCGCCGCGCGCGAAGGCGATGGCCGCCGGGTAGTCGGCGGTCAGCGCGCCGGTGCCGGTCTGCACCTGGCCCAGCCCGCGCATCGCGTGCAGCCAGTGGTAGGTGTGCGCGCGGGTCTCGCCCGCCTCGGGCTCGTACTCGCCAAAGGCCGTGTAGTCGGCCAGGGCCGCGTCGGCGTCCAGCAGGGCCCACAGGTTCCACCAGAGGTCGCGCCACTGGTCCTCGGGCAGGCCCGACGGCCGCCCGTTGGGCGACTCGCTCAGGCCCAGCGCCACGTAATCGGCCATGTAGTCGGCGTGCAGGCCCACGTGGAGCATGAGCGGGTTGGCGGGCAGGCCCTGGATCCCCAGGATGTGGGCCCGCGCGGGGCTGAACCAGGTGGAGAACACCGCGCCGCTGCCCCAGATGATCGAGGTGGTGATCTGCGGGTAGCCGGGCAGGAAGGTGTCGTAATCCGCACCGAGCCCGCGGTAGCCATCCAGGTTGTTCCAGTACTCCCAATAGGTCGCGCTGGTGGAGGCGTGCAGGTACATGCCGCGCGACACGAGCGCTGGCTGGTCGGTGGCCAGCCCGTACAGCACCATCGCGCCGTAGGCGTTGGCCGCCTCTGAGGTGGACTCGTTGTTGTTGCCCAGCACGAAGTTGGCCATGCCCGAGGCCCACGAGAAGCCGTTGGCCGGGTCGAAGTGGCGCAGGTACGGGAAGTCCGGATCGTCGCGGCCGCCGGCGTAGTCGCGGATCAGCAGGTCGATCATGGGCCCGAAGCGGTTGGGGCCGCACCAGGCCGGGTCGACCCGGCAGACCTCGGCGGCGGCGCGCACGAAGTAGCCGTAGTGGAAGTGGTGGTCGTTGAGCTGCTGGTGGGACGCGAAGGACTCCTCGATGCCGAGCAGCGTCGACCAGCGGGCGTCGTAGACGAAGTACTTCTGGGTGTCGATGGCGCCGTCGGTGGTGGCGGTGAACCAGTCTTCGAGCTCGGCCTTGAGCCAGTCGACCAAGGTGTCGGCGGCGTCGGGCATGCCGCTGGCCCGGGCGATGGCGGCCACCTCGGCCACCTTGCCGTAGTTCTTGCCCGCCCAGTAGGTGTCGGGCTCGTCGTTCCACCCGTCGGGCCCGGCCGCCATGAACCGCTCGATGAGCGCCCGGAGCGCGGCGGGGTCGGCGCCGCCGACGGTGGTGGGCAGGTACGGCAGCACGCCCACGTAGGGCAGCCGGTAGCTGAAGCCATCGGTCACCGCGAACTTGATCACGCCCCGCGCGCTGCGCACCTGGTGGGCGGTGGTGGCCTGCGCGCTGCGCTTCCAGTGCAGCGGGTGCAGGCCCGCGAGGGTCTGCACGGGCTGGCCGTCCGGGCCGCGGTAGGTGTGGGTCACCTCGACGGTGTTGGTGGCCGGGTCGACGGTGTGCTCGATGTCCACCGCCGCCACCACGGCGCGGGCGTGGGCCTCGAAGTCGCGGCACACGCTCGGCGCGGGCGCGCCCGGCCCGGGCGGCAGCAGGGCCACCGTGAGCGCGTTGGCGGCGTTCTCGACCACGACCTCGGCGCTGGCCGGGCTGCGGAAGGTCGTGGGGCCCTCGCCGGTGATGAGGAACCGGTTGCGGTTGCCCGCCACGTCGGTCCACACGCCCAGGCTGCGCTCGCTCGGGCAGAAGGTGCCCCGCTCCCCGCTGTCGGCCCGCAGGGTGCGCACGGCCAGCCGGCCCTCCAGCGCCCGGAACCACGCGTAGGGCGAGCCGTGCGCGAAGGTGGCCTCCATCACCGGCAGCGCGCCCGCCCGCCACTGCACCGTCACGCTGCCATCGCTGTGATCGGCCAGGTAGGCCTGCAGGTTGCCGTGCTCGGTGTTGCCGATGGCCAGCCCGTCGAACACCTCTGAGAAGGGATCGGGCACCTGGTACAGGAAGCCGTCGGCGGTCAGGCGCAGCCCGGAGGGGATGCCCATCAGCCGGGCGCCACGCTCCGAGATGCGGGTGGTGATGGGATCGGGGGTCAGGTAGCCCGCGCTGTTCGGATCGCCGATCGGCATCTCGCCCAAGAACGACAGGGAGCCCCACCAGCGGTGTGCGGCCACAGGGCGCTCGGCGGCCCGCCCCACCACCTGCGGCGTCAGCGGGGTCGGCGCGCCGATGGGATCACAGGACGCCACGCCGGGGGCCACCACGCCCGCGTTGTAGATCCAGTGCCCGAAGTCGATGGCGCAGCCGTAGCCTGCGGGGTTGGGCCGATCGGCGACTGTGCCGGCGCCAAAGGCGGTCAGCCGGAAGCCGGGGGGATCGGGCGGCGGCGGCGGGGGCCCCCCCGCGTCGGCCGCGGCGGCGTCGGGCGGGCCCTGGTCCGCGGGCGCGCCGGCGTCGGGATCGGTCGTGGCGTCGGGATCGGTCGTTGCGTCGGGATCAGTCGCCGCGTCGGGGGTCAGCGCGGCGTCTCGCCCTGTCAGCGTCGCGTCGGCCCCGACGTCCGCGGCCCCGGCCGCGTCGAGGGCGGGCCCTTGATCCGCCTGCGGGCCGGCGTCACCGCCCAGCACCATGGGCACACGGGGTGCGCCGGGCTCACCACACGCCACGGTCAGCGCGGCCAAGAACAGGACCTTGGGGTGCCACATGGGGGGGCCTTCCCGCCACCGCGGGTGGCACTGGGCCGCCGGGAGCAGCGGACCCGTGCTCAAGGGACCGCATTGGGGGGGGCGCGTCAATGACCCCCTGGGTGAGGGCGGTGCGGGTGCTCTGCAGCGCCAGCGCCCGCAGCGCTCCCTGGCCCCTCCCGCTGCGCGACGCCCCCAACTGTGCTATCGGATGCCCATGCGATCCCTGCTGTCTGTGTTGTGCCTCTGCTTGGCCGGCGCCGCGCTCGCCGCGCCGGTCCCAAAGAAGTCCGAGGCGCCCAGCCCCACCGCGGACCGGCTCCGCCGCCGCGCCGTGAGCCGCACCATCGCCGAGCAAGCGGGGCTGCTCGGCGCGCTCAGCAGCGGAGGTCAAGCCGTGCGGCCGAGCGGCCCCGGCTTCCGGGCCGCCGACGCGGCCTATGCGCGCGGCGAGTGGGCCAAGGCCTACGCCGCGTACCGCGCGGCAGGGGCCGAGGGGTCGGACGCCAAGGCCCGGCGCGCCAGCCCACGCTTCGGGGTGACCTGTCAGGCCGTGGGCAAGCTGGACTGCGCGTTGACGGCCGCCAGTCACAGCCAGGGCATGGCGGACATCTTGGGCAGCAGCGTCGGCGCCGGCCTCGGCGGCGAGCCCCCAGACACCCGGTCTCGCCTGGAGCGCGCCCTGCCCAAGCTCATCCGGCTGCGGCGCCAGGCGGAGCGCGCCAGAGATCCCGAGCAGGTGGCGACCCTCTACCAGAGCCTCGTCGACCGCGATCCGCGCTGCCCCGACCGCGGGTGCCCGCCCTTCATCCTGCGCGAGGCGGGCGAGGCCTTGCACCGCGCGGGCCGGCACGCCCGCGGCGCGGCCCTGCTGGCGACCTACCTGAAGGTGTTGCCGAAGGCGCAAGACCGTGTGGCGGCCAAGCGGCTGCTCGAGGCCGCGCAGGCAGCAGAGGCGGCAGCCAAGGCGAAGCAGCAGGCGGCCTTGGACGCGCGCCAGCTTCGCCTGCCCACGGCCGAAGGCAGGGCGCCGTGGCAGCAACAGGGCGAGGCCCCGCGTGCCCGCTTCGAGTTCATCCGCTTCGGCGGGCCGGTGGGCGTCGCGCAGATGCGCGCCGGCGCGGACTGGCAGTGGCTGGGGGTGACGCATGGCGAGCGCGCGGTCGGACCACTGGCGATCCCCGAGGCCCCTGCGTGGGTGGCCGTGGGGGGCGACGGCGCGATCTACTCCGTGACAGAGGACGGCGCCCTGTACCGCGCGGCGGACCTCGCGCAGGCGCGCCGGGGCTTCACCCGCCTGGCGGCGCCCCAGGACGTCGAGCACTGGCACCTGGCGGGCGACACCGTGGTGGCCTCGGGCGAGCGGGTGGTGCACGTCTCGACCGACGGAGGCGCCCACTTCACCACCCACACGCACGACCGCCGCATCGGCAAGGCCTGGGCCCGCGCCGACGGCGTGGTGGCCTTTGGCGACGCCCGGGGCGCCTGGGTCAGCGCCGACGGCGGCCAGACCTGGTCCATGACCCCGCTGGGCGACATGACCGACCTGCGCAGCGACGGACAGCGCATCTACCAGCCCCCCCGGGAGGGGCGCCCGGGCGGGATGCTGTCGCAGCCGCCCCGGTGCGCCCAGGGCGAGCTGACCGCAGACCGGCGGTGGGTGGTGGCCGGTGAGCCCCAAGGATCGCGGCGCGCCAGCGGCTGGGGCATGGTCTTCCGCGTGGGGGACGTCGCCCGCGCGCCCAAGGCGCCGGCCACGGGCGCCGGGCGGGCCGCGGCGACGCAGGGCGAGGACGCGCTGCCCACGGTGCGCGCCTGCGAGGCGGCCCCCGCCACGTGGTTCAAGGCGAGGCGCGGTGGGGGCGGCGCCATCAGCGGCCTGGGGGATCGGTGCCGCGGCCTCGACTGCCTGGTGCGCCCTGGCCTGCCCCCAGCGCCGCTGCACTTCGGCCTGCTGGGCGACGCGCCGTGCGGTGAGGCCGATCCGCCGGGCCGCGCGCCGCTGGCGCGGCTCCTGCCCACCGACCGCCGCCAGCCCGCCCCCCGCTGGGGCGGGGCCGACAGGGGCGCGCTCAGCTGCGCGGTGACGGGCCCGGGCACCCTGGTGCGGATCGGCCCCGACGGCGCCCGCCGGCTGCCCCCCGTGGCCGACTGCGACCTGCGGGTGATCCAGTCGGCCGGTGGGCTGGGCGTGGGCCTGTGCCAGGGGCCCGGGGCGCCCAGCCTGGTGATCCTGGACGCCGACGGCGTGGCGCGCGAGCGGCAGCCGCTGCCGGGCCCGGTGGAGGACATCGCCCTCGCGCCGGACGGCACCCTGCTGGTGCAGGCGCGGGCGGGCGAGGATCACACCGCGCTGGTCCGGCGGCCGGTCGCCCTGGGCGACGCCGGGGCGTGGCGCGCCGCCACCGTGCCGGGCGCCGTGGCCTGGCGGGTCGTGGCCGGCGGGCGCGCCCTGGCGATCCAGCCCGGGGCTGACCGCAGCCGGGGGGTGCGGGCCAGCCACAGCGCCCGCGACGGACGCTACCTGGTGCCCTGGCAGGGCCGCCATCTGGCGGGGGTCGAGGCCTGCTACGCTGAGGCCTTCGCCGCCGATCCCACCGTCGCCGGCCGGCTGACCGTCACGGCGACCCTCGAGGGCGACGGGGCCGCCCAGCGGGTGCGCGAGGTGCGCTTCAAGGACGACCTGACCGGCGACGCCGCCGGGCTGCGGGCCTGCCTCGAGGCCCACGTGCGGCAGGTCCCGCCGCCGCGGGGCGCGAAGGCGAGCGTCGCGCACACCTTCGAGTTTCGGTCAGAGCCGAGCAGCTACCGGCTCGTGCTGAGCGAGCCGGGCGGCACCCGGGCGGTCACCGAGGACGTGACCTTCTCCGCCCCGCCCAAACAGATCGCGGTGTTGGCCGACGGCACGGTGCAGGTGACCGAGCGGGCCTACCCCGTGCGGGTGTGCACGGTCCCGCGGGCAGGCGCGCCGCTGTGCCCGACGCCGCGATAGCCAGCGGCCCCACACGGTACGCGGGCGCCAGGTGCCGGGCGGTGTACGCCCACAGGCGTCCACGTTGCAGGGGTGGCGCGGCTCAGGGGACGGCGCCAGCCAACGCGCCAGCCGAAAGCCGCTCCACGGCGCGCGGCCCGCAGCGAGCCCCCGATCACCCAACCTCAGCACGGCCGGCGCGGTCTCGACGCTCCCACCCTTGGCCTGCCGATCGGCGTCTCGGTCGTACACATAGGGATCCACCTCGCCATCGGTCACGTCCGGCCACGGTCGCAGCGTGTCGGCCACCCACTCCTGCGCGTTACCCAGCACGTCGTACAGGCCGAAGGCGTTGGGGGCCAGACGGGCCACGGGCTGCACCCTCTTGTCGGCGTTGTCGCGGTGCCAGGCGAAGGGCGCCAGTCGCTCGGTGGTCGGCGGGCCGTCGGGCGCCGGGGCTGGCAGGTGGCTGTCCCCGCCACCCCGCGCCGCATAGGCCCACTCGGCCAAGGTCGGCAACCGATAGCCGGTGCAGTCCGGGTCAACGGCCGCCGAGCGTCGGGCGGTGAAGGTGTAGCACGGCTGCAGACCCGCCTGCGCCGAGAGCGCGTTGGCATAGGCCTCGGCCTCGTAGGCCAGGGTGCAGCCCACGGGGCAGGTGGGACACACCGGGTTCGCGCACCCAGCCGTCTCGGGCAGGTCGCCCATCAGCGCCGTCCACTGAGCCTGCGTCACTTCAGTCCGGCCAATCCAGAAGGGGCGCGTCAGCACGACCTCGCGGGCCGGGTAGACCGCGGCCGGGACCGTCAGCTCGCCTCGATCGCCCATCCGGAAGGGCGCCGGCGCGATCGCCACCCCAGAGGTCGCCAGCCGGGGATCGCCCAGCGTGGCGTCTGGTGAGCCGGCATCCACCGTCACCGCGAGTTCAGGCGCATCTGCGCCACCCCCGGTCGGCGCGCACGCAGCCAGGACACCCCCAGCGACCGCCAGTACCCATGCCTTGCTGCCACCCATCATGTGCTGCCCCTCTGCCACGCCGCGGCGAACGCTGCCCCTGTCGTCCAATCGAATGCTGGCAGGTCTCGCCCAG
>JAUHVS010000280.1 GCA_030424955.1 bacterium
GGGCTTCGATCCCCGCCGGGTGGTGAAGCGGCGCAAGGACCTCAAGCTCATGGCCCGCGCCAACCGCCTCGCGGTGGCCGCGGCGCACCAGGCCCTCGCCCAGTCTGGCCGCGCCGTCGACCCCGACGCGGGGCTCTTCCTCGCAGTGGGCCGCGAGCCCTTCGACCTCGCCGAGCTGCTGCCGGTCGTGGAGCACAGCCGGGCCGGTGCGCACATCGATCAGGCCCGGCTGGTCAGCGAGGGCATGCACTGGATGCACCCCCTCGCCTCCCTCAAGACGCTGCCCAACATGAGCGTGGCTCACGTGGCCATCGAGCTGGGGCTGATGGGGCCCACGCAGGCGCTCTGCGACGGGCCCGAGTTGGGCCCGCAGGCCCTGCACGAGGCCGCCGACGCCATCCGGCAGGGCGACGCGCCGTGGGCCCTCGCCGGCGCCAGCGACGCCCGCGTCAGCTTCGCTGACCGCTTGAGCGCGGCCCGCCTGGGCGCGACCGAGCGGCCCCTCAGCGAGGCGGCGGCGGTCTTCGTGCTGGAGCCCTTGGCGGCCGCCATCCAGCGCGGCGCTCAGGTGTTGGCGGTGCTGGGTGACCCCGCCGACGCGCCCGCGCTCGCCGGCGATCCCCTGGGCGACTGCGGGGCGGCCACCGCAGCCGCCGGCCTGGCGCTGGCCATCGGCGCCGGCCAGCCCGCGAGCGCCGGCCCGATCAGCTGTCTGCGCCCCGCAAAGCCGCCGCAGGCCCCGACCCTCCACCTGACCCGCCGCCAGCCCATGCCCCTGGCCATCAGCGCCTGTGGCCTCGTCACGCCCCTCGGTGACGATCTGACGACGCTCACTGCGCGGCTGCTCCGCGGCGACTCCGCCGCCGGCCCGATCCAGGGGTTCGACGCCCACAGCTTCCCGGTGCGCAACGCCTGCGAGGTGCCCGATCAGGCGCTGGCGGATCGGCTGCCCGCGGCGCTGGCCGAGGCGGTGTCTGGCCGCGACGACCGGCGGGCCGAGCTGGCCCTCGTGGCGGGGCTGGACGCCGCTCAGCAGCACGGCGCGCTGCCCCCGGACGCCGCGGTGGTCTTCGCCACGGGCCTGTCCAGCGTCACCGCCCGGCAGCTCGACCAGGACATCGCGCCCTTCGTCCGCGACGCCGAGCGGTTCGACTTTGCCGCCTTCGCCGCGGCCGCGCCCGCGACCCGAGCGCTGGCCCCCTGGCGCAACCTGGTGGCGCGGCCGATGCATCTGCTCGCCGACCACCTGGGGCTGCGTGGCCCCCGCGCCGCGCACTTCAGCGCCTGCGCCGCGGGCTCGGCGGCCCTCGTCCACGCCGCCCAGCTCATCCGCCGCGGGGACGCGCCCGCCGCGCTCGTCGGCGGCGCCGACGCGATGATCCACCCCTTCGGCCTGCTGCCGTTCATTCGCCTGGGGGCCACCAGCCCCGCCGAGGATCCCGCGCGCTGCGGGCAGCCCTTCGACGCCGATCGCGACGGCTTCATCATGGGCGAGGGCGGCGCCTTCTTCGTCCTGGAGCCCCTGGCGGTCGCCCGCGCCGCCGGCCGGACCGTGCTCGGCGTGTACCTGGGCGGCGGCACGAGCCTCGACGCCTGGCGGGTCACCGCCCCCCACCCGGAGGGCGCCGGGGCCGAGCGCGCGATGCGCGCCGCGCTGCGGGACGCCGGCCTCGATCCGAGCGTCGTGGACTATGTGAACGCCCACGGCACGGGGACGCCGCTCAACGACGTCGCCGAGGCCCAGGCCGTGGCCCGCGTGATGCCACACCGCCCCGCGCTGAGCAGCAGCAAGGGCCAGGTGGGCCACACCATCGCGGCCGCGGGCGCCATCGAGCTGGCGGCGCTGCTCGCAGCCTTCCAGGGCGATGGGCTGCCCCCCAACGCGCACCTGTACACCCCGGATCCTGCCATCGACGCCGATCTGGTCCCGGCGGCGGGCCGGCGGGGCGCCCCTGGGGTCGCCCTGAGCAACTCGTTCGGCTTCGGGGGCCAGAACGCCTGCCTCGCAGTTGGCCATCCAGACCGGGAGGCTCGATGAACACCGCGCTGCTGTTTGCCGGCCAGGCGACCCAGGTCGTGGGCATGGGCCGCCACCTGTACGACCGCTTCCCCGAGGCCCGCGCGATCTTCGACGCGGCAGACGAGGCCCTGGGCGAGCCCCTCAGCCGGCTGTGCTTCGACGGCCCGGCCGACGACCTGAACCTCACCGCCAACACCCAGCCGGCGGTGCTCACCGTCGCCTGCGCGGCGTGGGCGGTGATGGCCGCGCGGGGCCACACGCCTGCCGTGGTCGCCGGCCACTCGCTGGGCGAGTACGGCGCCCTCGTCGCCGCGGGCGCCCTCACCTTCCCCGACGCCGTGCGGCTGTGCCGCCGGCGCGGCGCGTACATGCAAGCCGCGGTGGCCCCCGGCGATGGCGCCATGGCGGCCATCCAGCGCGCCGACGACGACAGCATCGCCGCCGCCTGTGCCGCCGCGCCGGGGATCTGCACGCCAGCGGTCTTCAACGCCCCTGGCCTGACGGTCATCAGCGGCGACACGGCCGCCGTCGCTGCGGCCGGCGAGCGGCTGGCGGCCGGTGGCGCGCTCGTCATCCCCCTCGCGGTGTCGGCCCCCTTCCACTGTGAGCGCCTCGCCCCGGCCGCGGCGCAGCTGGCGGCAGACCTCGCGTCGGTCCCCATCGCGCCGCTCTCGGTGCCCTACATCGACAACGTCGACGCCGAGTGGCACGACGCCGCCACCCCCGACGAGATCCGCGCCCGCCTCACGCGGCAGGTCGTGGGCGCCGTCCGCTGGCGGCAGAGCCTCGCCCTGATGCTCGAGCGGGGCATCACCCGCTTCTGGCACGTCGGCCCGGGGCGCTCGAACCTCACCCACGTCAAGCGACAGGCCCGGCGCGCGCCCATGGCGTCCACCGACCGCGCCGAGGACTTCGACGCCATCCTCTCGGAGATCAGCGGCGCATGACGACCCCGACCGCCCTTCGGCTTGACCAGGTTGTGATCACGGGCGCGGGCGTCTGCAGCCCGCTGGGCCACGATCCGGACGCCCTCTTCGACGCGCTCATCGCGGGCGAGTCTGCCCTGGGCCCCGTCGACGCCTTCGACACCGCCCCCTTCCGCTGCCGGGTGGGCGCCCAGGTGAGCGGCTTCAAGGCACGAGACTGGGTCAGCAACCGCAAGAACCTCAAGCTCATGAGCCCCGCCGTGCGCTACGGCCTCGCCGCCCTCAAGCGCGCGTGGGCCGCAGCGGGCTTCGACGGACCAGCGACCCACCCCGAGCGCGTCGGCATGTTCGTGGGGGCCGGTACCGCCATCGGCAACAGCGACGATCTGGTGGACGCCCTGGGCCGTGGCTTCGACGGCGAGCGGTTCGACCTGGCCCGCTTCGCGACCGAGGGCGTGCCCCGCATCAACCCGCTGTGGCTGCTGAAGGGCCTCAGCAACAACGTGCTCGGCTTCGGCACCGCCGATCTGGACGCCCGTGGCGTCAACCAGAACTACTGCAACTCGGCCGCAGGCGGCCTGCAGGCCATGGGTGAGGCGGCGTGGGCCATCGCGGAGGGCCTGGCCGATGTCGTGGTGGCGGGGGGCGCCGACAGCGCCATCGATCCCGCGCACTTCACAGGCTTCAGCCGGCTCGGCCTGTTGACCTCAGGCGAGCCTGGCAGCGCCGTCCGTCCCTTTGACGCCGCGCACGACGGCTTCGCGCCGGGCGAGGGCGCCGCGTTCTTCGTCCTCGAGCACCGCGCCCACGCCGAGGCCCGCGGCGCCCACATCCTCGGCCGCATCGTCGGGTATGGCACCGCCGCGTCCGCTCAGCTGATCAGCAAAGGCGATCCGGCGGTGGTCGCCGCGGCGGCGCGGCAAGCCATGGCGCACGCCGGCTGGGCGCCCGAAGACGTCGACCTGATCTACGCCCACGGCAACGCCACCGCCGCCTTTGACGCCCAGGAGGCCGCCGGCCTGGCGGCAGCCCTCGGCACCGCTCGGCCCCCCGTGACCACCAACAAGGCGCAGCTTGGCCACGCGGTGGCCGCAAGCGGCCCCCTCTCCGTCGCCTGCGCGCTGGTCGCAGGCCAGCGTGGCCAGGTCCCGGGGGTCCCCACGCTCCGCGAGCCAGCGCCCGGCTGCGAGGTGCTCAACCTCTCGGCCTCGACCCGGCCCCACCCCGTGCGGCGCGCCCTCATCCACGCGGCCGGCCTGGGTGGCCAGACCGCCTTCATCGCGCTGGAGGTCAACCCCACATGATCGCTCTCATCACCGGCGCCAGCCGAGGCATCGGCGCCGCCACCGCGGTCCGGCTCGCGGCCGATCACGGCGCGCGCATGGTCTTGGTCTACCGCAGCCGCCGAGAAGAGGCCGAGGCCGTCGCCGCGGCCTGCGTGGCGGCGGGCGGCGAGGCCCTGCTGGTCCAGGCCGACGTCTCGGACAAGGCCGCCGCCGAGGGGGCGGTGCAGACCTGCCTGGATCACTTCGGCAGCGTCGACGTGCTCGTGAACAACGCCGGCGTCACCGCCGACACCCTGCTGCTGCAGATGGACGATGACCAGTGGCGGCAGGTGCAGCAGGTCAACGTCGACGCCAGCTTCTACCTGGCACGCGCCGTCACCCGGCCCATGCTGATGCAGCGGCACGGGCGCATCATCAACCTGTCGAGCGTGTCGGCGCGCCGGCCCAACCGGGGCCAGTGCAACTACGCGGCCAGCAAGGGCGCCATCGAGGCCTTCACCCGGGCGCTGGCCGTTGAGCTCGCCGCCAAGAAGATCACCGTGAACGCGGTCGCGCCGGGCATCATCGAGACCGACATGAGCCAACGGGTCCGCGACGCCGCCGGCAAAGAGCTTCAGCGCGCCATCCCCATGCGCCGCTATGGCACCCCCGATGAGGTCGCGCAGGTGGTCAGCTTCCTCGCGGGCCCAGGCGCCAGCTACGTCACGGGGCAGGTGATCGGCGTCGACGGTGGGATCGGGCTCTGAGAGCGCGCGTCCAGAGCACGCCTGTGACCCCGACCGCGCCTCGGTTGAGCGCGTCTGGCCCCCTGAAAGCAGGCCCGCCGCCCTTTGCCCAGCGGGCGCTCGGCGTGTCTTGCCGCTCCTCCGGCAGTCTGTCAGGATGAGCCCGCTTTGAGACCTTTGGAGGATGGGATGAAGCTGACCGCAGACGACGTCGTGGCACTCTTTGAGCAGCGCTACGACCATCAGTCCGCGCGCACCGTGTTCCGCCAAGCGGCCGACGCAGCGGGCCTGCCAGCAGCGGGTCCCTTCGACGGTGCGGCCCTGGGGGCCCTCGCCACCAGCCTGGAGGCCATCGGCGACCGCGTTGACGCCGTGGTCAGCGCGCTCCGGGCCGACGCGGGCGCGCCGTCGGCCAGCAAGCCCGCAGCGGCAGCACCCAAGCCAGCGGCCGAGGCCCCCGCTGCAGCTAAGCCGGCTGCCGACCAGCCCGCCGCGGACGCCAAGCCCGCCGCGGACGCCAAGCCCGCCGCGGACAAGCAGCCCGCCGCCCCGGCCAAGAAGTAGCCCGCTCGGCCGCGCCAGCGGCCACGCAGCCCCCGGCCCCACCCCTTTCGTTCGCCATGGTCGGTCCAGCGTCAGGCGCCGGACGTCAGGCCAGCGCCTCGTTCGCCGCCCGTCAGGCCAGCGCCTCGTTCGCCGCCCGCCGCCGAATGGCCCTGTACCCGCCGCGCCGCCGCCCGCGCGCACGGCCACCGGGCCAGACAGGACGTGGCTGCGCGGAGGGCGCGCCGCTGACGACGTTGGGAGTGGGGTGTGGGGCGGTGGCCGACAGGCCCAACGGCGGGCCGGGGTCGGCGCCCAGGCGCCGGGCTGCGCACCGCGACCATCCGGTCGCGGTGGCGCTCAGGCCGCTCAGATCAGGGGGGTGGCGTCCAGATCGAGGTCGTCGTAGGCCGCCGACTGGGCGATGGCCTCCATCGCGCGCTCCTGCGGATCCTGGTGCGCCTTCATGACCGTCGCCTGCACATCCTCGCGGAAGGTCACGTGACCGCCCGCGATCTCCCGCAGCGCCGTCACGATGTCCTTGTTGCGGCTATCCACGAGGCGCTGGCCGCCCCGATGCAGCTGCCGGTAGCGGCGCGCCGCCAGGTGAACCAGCGCAAACTGATCGTTGACGTACTCCAGGCAATCTTCGACGGTGACGCGAGCCAAGTGAACCTCCTGAGTGTGGCCGTCGCCCTGCAGCGACGAGACGCAAGCGGGCTATCATGTCGATCCAGACGCCCACTGTCAATCCACCCCAGTGACCGCGCCAGCCCCGGATCGGCTCGCGGCGCTGGCCCGTGCGGACTGGCACGCTGCGCTGGTGCGCGCCCGCGCGCTCCACGCGCGCCTGACCGCCCTCGACGCCACCCACGCAGCGACCCAGGCCCGCCTCGAGGCGGCGCTGCAGCCCCCCGCCCGGCCGCTCACTGTGGGCCAGGCGGCGCGCCACATCGCACACGGGGCCGCGCTTCGCGAAGAGGTCTCGCGGTTGACGATCCGCCGCGCCAGCCTCCTCGAGGCGCTCCAGGCGGCCGAGGCGGACGCGCAGCGTCACTGGCGGCGGCTGCGAGGCTTCGAGGTGCTGATCGCCCGGTCGGAGGCGTCCAGCGCGCTGGCGCGCCGGCGCGCAGCCGATCGCGACACCGACGAGGCGAACGCGCGCCGCGATCCGGGCTGATCGGCCGCGGCGTCGCCTGTCCCAGGGCGTGCTGCCGTTCGCGGGCCGAGCCCAGGTGCTAGCCGGCGAGCAGCCGGCGCAGGAAGAACTGGAGCTGCCCAGTGGGCGCCCGCGGCTGCCGCTCGTCAGCGAGGATCCCGTCGGCGAGGCCATCGATCGCCTGCGCGGCCGCCGAGTCGGGCGCCCCCACAACGAAGGGGGTGCGCGACAGCACCGCCGCCGGGACCGCGGCGTCGCGCGGGACGTGCCCCAGAAAGTCGATGGACACGTCCAGGAACCGATCGGCCACCTCCGTGAGGTGCCGGTACACCGTCAGCGCATGCCTCCGGTCGTCGACGCTGTTCACCACCAGCCGGAAGTCCTTCAACCCCTGGTGCTGGCGCAGGACCTTCATCGTCGCGTAGGCATCGGTCACCGAGGTCGGCTCGGGGGTCGCGACCACCAACACCGAGCCGACCGCCGCGCAGAAGCGACGGACGTTGGCGCCGATGCCCGCCCCGGTGTCCACCAGGACGATGTCGTAGGCCGCCTCCAGCGCGTCGAGGCCGTCGGACAGGTCCTGCACCTGCGCGTCGGTCAGCTGGCTCATGCTCGCCACCCCCGAGGCCGCCGGGATGACCGTCACCTCGGGCGTCGGGTGCACGAGGATCTGCGGCAGCGTGACCTCGCCGGTGAAGAACCGCGACAGGTTCGCGCTGGGCGACAACCCCATCAGGATGTCGACGTTGGCCAGGCCCATGTCGGCGTCGATGAGCAGCACCCGCCGGCCCCGCTGGCCGAGC
>JAUHVS010000281.1 GCA_030424955.1 bacterium
CCGGGACACCTGCCCGGACGTGCCCAACCCGGCGCAGCGCGACACCGACGGCGACGGCGCGGGCGACGTCTGCGACGCCGACGACGACGGCGACGGCGCGCCCGACGCCCTCGAGGCCGACTGCGGCAGCGATCCCCTGGACGGCGCCGCCCTGCCGGCCGACGGCGACGGGGACGGGGCGTGCGACGCCCTGGACAACTGCGCGGCGCTGAGCAACGCCGACCAGGCCGACCTGGACGGCGACGGGATCGGCGACGCCTGCGACAACTGCCCCGGGGCCAACCCGGCGCAGGCGGACGGCGACGGCGACGGGCGCGGCGACGCCTGCGACAACTGCGCGCAGATCCCCAACGCCGACCAGGCGGACCGCGACGGCGACGGCGCGGGCGACGCCTGCGACCCGAACCAGCCGCCGACCCTGGAGGGGGTGCAGATCGTCGACGGGATCATCCCGCGGGGCGGCACCTTCGAGTGCCGCGCGCTGGGCTACAGCGACCCCGAGGGCGATCCGGAGCAGGTCGAGTTCACGTGGACCGCCCTTGCGGAGGGGGGCGCGCCGCCCCGGCTGCTCGGCCGGGGGTCCACCTTGGACGCGACGGGCCTGTTCCCCGACACCATCGTGCGGTGCACGGGCGTGCCGGTGGACAGCCTCGGCGAGCAGGGCCCAGCGGTCACCTCCAACAACTTCGGCCGGGTGACCAACCGGCCGCCCGAGATCACCGCGATCCGGGTGCTGCCCGAGGCGCCCACCTCGAACCAACGGCTGGTGTGCGACGTCACCGCCCGCGACGTGGACGACGACGCCTACCGCTTCGAGTACGAGTGGTACACCGCCGATGGGGTCATCCCCGGCGCCACGGGGCCCAGCCTTTCGGCGGCGGGCCTGGGCGGCGCGGCGGTGCGCTGCGACGCGACCCCGGCCGACGCCTTCGCGTTTGGCGACCCGGCGGCCTCGGCGCCGGTGGCGGTCCAGGCGATGCCGCCCACCGTCGAGGCGGTGGCGGTCGAGGCGGACGCGCCGAGCCACTGCGCTGAGCTGCGCTGCGTCGCCACCGTGGCGGCGGACGAGCCCGCGGAGCTGGCCTATACCTGGCTGGTGGACGGCCAGCCCCTGGCCGGGGCCACCGAGGCGACCCTCCAGGACCCGGCGCTGCGCGGGGGCCAGGTGGTGCGCTGCCAGGTCATCGCCCGCAGCGCCCTGGGCGACAGCGCGCCGGCGCTGTCGGCCGGGCGCGTGCTCGAGAACGCGATCCCCACCGCCGACGCGGTGGACCTGAACGGGGTGGCCAACCGCGGCGAGGCGGTCAACTGCCGGCCGGCGGGCTACGCCGACGACTGCAACGCCGAGCCCGCCTGGGTGTACCGCTGGACCGTGAACGGGGAGCCCGTAGAGGGCGCCGCGGCGGCCACCCTGGACACCGCCCCGCTGCCCGGCGGCGCCGAGGTGTTCTGCTTCGCCGCGCCCACCGACGGGCAGGTCACGGGCGCCGAGCTCCAGTCGCCGCCCGCCGACATCGTGGGGGCCGGCTTCGGCCTGACCGGCGACACCGAGCGCGGCCTGGCCGGCGCGTCGGTGGCGGTGGTGGACGACCTGGACGGCGACGGCCTGGCCGAGGTGCTGGTGGGCGCGCCGAACACGACCGTGGCGGGCCGCAGCCAGGCCGGGCAGGTGTACGTCGCCTACGGCAACGAGAGCGAGGCCGTGGTGCCCCTGGCCACCCTCGCCGACGGGCAGGGGGGCTTCGTGCTGGCCGGCGTGGGCGGCAACTACCCGCTCTACAACGACCTGTGCCGCGACACGGGCATCCTGAACTGCCCCGTGATCACCGACGCCGGCGACGAGCGCTCCGAGCGCGCCTGGAACGCCGGGCCCGCCGGCGACGGCCTGGGCGCGGTGGTGGCCGCGGCGGGCGACATGGACGGTGACGGCGTGGGCGACCAGCTGGTCACCGCGCCCTACGCCCGGGTCTTCGAGGCCGCCTACAGCGGGACGGGCCACGTGCTGAGCGGGCTGGGGCTGTCCGAGGGCACCGACCTGGCCGAGGCGGGCACCGGCTGGACGCTTGAGGGCGAGTGCGGCCGGCGCCGGGTCGCCGCCGCCGACGAGGACCTGGTCCGCGCCACCAACGGCGACCTGGCGGGCTGGGCGGCCGAGGGCGCCGGCGACGTGAACGGCGACGGCCTGGCCGACCTGATCATCGGGGCGCCCAACTCGGGCGACCTGGACAGCGGCACCGCCTACGTCGTGTACGGGCAGGCCGATCCCCAGGCGCTGCTGCGCCTGAGCGCCGTGGACGCGCGCACCTGCCGCCGCGGCGCCCCCGACCTGCCCGAGCTGGACAGCGACGCCGCGGGCTTCGGCATCAGCGGCTCGCGGGACCGCCGCTTCGACGCCCACTGGGGCACCTACCTGGGCGCCGTGGGCGACGTGGACGGCGACGGCTACGACGACGTGATCGTGGGCGCCGAGCAGTCGGGCAGCACCCAGAGCTACATCGTGCTGGGCGCCGAGTCCCAGCCGGACGTGGATCTGGACGCCCTGGACCCGCAGGCCAACCGGGTCCTGCAGGTGGCGTCCGGCTTCATCCGCTACACCGGCGAGCGCGACGAGGACGGCAACCCGATCCTGGTGCTGGAGGGCGCGCTCACCGTGGGCCAGCGCGGCGGCGGCGGCGGCGACGTGAACGGCGATGGCCTGAGCGACGTGGCCCTGACCATGTACCGCGGCCGCGGCGAGGTGAACGGCCAGTTCTACTCGGTGGGCGTGCTCTTCGAGCTGGCCGAGGGCGGCCTGGACTACCACGCCCGGGCCGAGGCCGTGGATCGCGGCCTGTGGATCGAAGGCCCCGACGTGATCCTGGACTCGAAGGGCGGGTCGGTGCGCATCGACGGCGACCTGAACGGCGACGGCTACGACGACCTGGTGGTGGGCGTGCCGCTGGACGCCACGGACGCGGGCGACGAGACCGGCCGGGTGTACGTGGCCTACGGCGGCCCCCAGGCCCGCGTCGCCACCTTCGCCGAGCTGCGCGAGGGCGTGGGCGGCTTCGCCGTCGAGGGCGTGCAGGCCGGCGAGCGCTTCGGCTGGTCGGTGGACGTGGGCGACGTGGACGGCGACGGCCTGGCCGACCTGGTGGTGGGCGCCCCGCGCTTCGACACCGAGGCGCACGCCGACGCCGGCCGGGTCCAGGTGATCCTGGGCCGGGACTTCAGCGGCGCCATCACCGCCCGGGGCACGCCGCGGGCCGACGAGGTGGTCGGCGTCAACGACGCGGTCACCCTCGACGTGCTGATCGGGGGTCGCGGCGACGACCTGATCCGCACGGGCGACGGCCCCGACGTGGTGTACGCCGGCGCGGGCGACGACGAGGTGCGCACCGCGGGGCGCATCGACCGGCGGCTGGACGGCGGCCGGGGCGACGACCGGCTGGTGCTGAACGCCGGCGGCGACTACCCCATGGCCGGCTGGCGCGGCCGGATCCGCAACTTCGAGCGGATCCAGCTGGGCAGCGGCGCCCAGACCTTGCTGGTGACCCGCCTGGACGTCCTGCGCCAGAGCGACAGCAGCAACCGGCTGTACATCACCGGCGAGGCTCGCGACGTGGTGGTGTCCGAGGACGAGGCCTGGGTGGTCGGTGAGCCGGCGGAGATCGACGGCCAGACCTGGCGGGTGCTCACCAGCGGCCGGGCCGAGCTGTACCTGGACGAGGCGGTGCAGACCCGCTTCGACCCGTACGTGGTGCCCGAGGTGTTCGAGCTGGACGAGAACCCGGCCCAGGGCGCGGTGGTGGGCCAGATCCAGGCCGCCGATCCCGACGGGCAGGTGGACCGCATCGAGCTGCTGCCGGGCGATCACGGCGACCGCTACACCGTGGCCGCCGACGGCACGATCCGAGTGAACGCGCCGCTGGACTTCGAGTCGCCCGACGCGCGGGTGACCCTGCCGGTGCGGGTGACCGACGCCGAGGGCCTCAGCGCCGACGGCGCGGTGCAGGTGCACCTGCGCGACGTGAACGAGCCCCCGCGCTTCGTGGTGCCCGATCCCTTCGAGACGCAGCTCGCCGAGGGCGGCTACGACAGCGAGCTGGTGGCCAGCCTCGCCGCCATCGACCCCGACGGCGGCGAGGTGCTCACCTACGCCCTGGAGGGCGACCCCGGGCCCTTGTTCGTGGACGAGGCCACGGGCGATCTGCGGGTCACCGGGGGCCTGGACTTCGAGGGCCAGCGGATCCACGCGCTGGCCCTGCGCGTGACCGATCGCGCGGGGCTGGTGGATCGGCGCGCCGTGCGGGTGACGGTGACCGACCGCGACGTGTTCCCCCAGCGCTACACCCTGACCTTCGGGGTGCGGGGGCAGCCCATGCAGCGGCCCGAGGACCCCTGCGGCGCCGCCTCGCTGGACCTGGAGGCGCAGTTCGAGCGGCCGCGGGGCAGCCCCACCATCAACCTGCCCAACCCGTTCCAGCCCGCCAGCTTCTTCGCGGTGGACTTCAGCGGCAGCTACCGGCTGGGCCTGACGTCGGCGCCGGATCCGGGCGGCTACGACGGCGTGGCCGTCACCGAGGTGGTCCTCGAGCTGCCCGACGAGGTGCAGGCCGGCGCGCTGATCCCCATCCGGCACTTGGCCCGGCCCATCCGCACCGCGGTCAGCGGCCGCTCGCCCGGCTACGACTTCCAGGCCGAGATGGCGGTCTTCGACTACCGCTTCGCGGTGTACCTGTGCTCGACGGTCCAGGCCGCCGTGGCCGACTGGGACCCCGAGACCGACTGCGTGCGGCTGGGGACGCGCTCGGTCGATCTGACCGACGACGCCGGCCAGCCGCAGGTGTACCGGGACCGCAACGTGTCCGAGTCGCAGCCCTTCGCCGCGGTGAGCGACGACGCCGCCCCTGACCGCGCGCAGACCCGCGTGCAGCAGGGCGCCTTCGACTACGCCTACTCGATCCTCTCGTGGACCGAGTGGGCCCAGCAGCTCGCGGGCATCCCCAACGTGCGCAGCTACCGCACGGGCTACCAGGTGGGCGCCGTGGACTACGACGTCGAGGTGATCGGCCTGGACTACGCCGCCACCATCGCGGCCAGCTACCGCACCCAGGCCGGGCTCCGCCAGCGGGGGGTGCGCGCCGCCTTGCGCCTGGAGAACGGCTCGATCATCCCGCTGAGCATCCCCACCTGCGCCCAGTACGAGACAGACACGTTGGTGGCGTGCTTGGAGGCGACTCCCTTCAACCCGGGGCTGTGTGAGGAGCAGGCCGAGGCGGCCCTGGCCGCGTGCGAGGCGGGCGATCTGCCCAGCACGCTGGTCCAGATCCCCGCCGGGGCCGATCTGGACGGCGACGGGCTGGTGCGCATCGAGGCCGACTTCAGCCTGTGGGCCAGCGTGACCCGGGAGTTCACCCGGCAGTGGAACGTGGGGGGCTACCTGAAGCTCCTGGAGGCGACCACCACCGAGACCGACCGCAGCGACCCCGACAACCCGGTCACGGCCGTCACCGACCGGCGCGGGCCGCTGTTCTACCGCGGCCTGACCCTAGAGTCCGACGACGACTGCCCCACCGGGCACGAGGTCGAGTTCCCCGTCAACCGGCGCATCGGCGCCGTGGATCTGGTGGCGCCATGAGCATGGGATTGAAGACGCTTCTGGTGGGTGGGCTGCTCTTGGGCGGCGTGGCGTTCGCGCAGAACCCCGCCCCCATCGGCTGGGTGTCGCCCGGGAGCCTCCTGCAGGAGCCGTCCGGCCTGACCTTCGACGAAGAGAACCTGGCGGTCGGCGACCTGACCGGCGACGGCCTGCCCGACATCGTCCACGCCGACCAGCGCGACGGCTCGGTGCGCGTGATCCCGAACGCCTTGCGCGGGCGCTACTTTACCCGGACGCCCACGGATCCGGTCTTCATCGGGAACGACGAAGGCATCCACGCGGCGATCGGCGACGTCAGCGGCGACGGCGTGCCCGATCTGGTGGTGCTGAGCGAAGAGCGCGGCGGTGACATCACGTTCGCCATCACCCAGCCGGGCCGCCCCCCGCTGTGGCTCGGGACCGCGTTTGGCGCCAACACCACGCTCGAGTCCAGCCTCGGGCTGAGCCTGGGGGACGTCACGGGCGACGGCGTGCTCGACGTGGCCGTCAACGACCCCAGAAACCGGGTCGCCTACCTGGATGGCGACCGGGTGCGCCTGGTGAGCGTGGCCCCGCGGGGGGCGCTGGACGGCGTGCTGCGCTTCGCCGACTTCGAGGGCGACGGCGACCAGGACGCCGTGACCTGGCTCGGCAACACGCCGCTGCTCCTGCGCAATGAGGGTGCCCGGCCCTGGGTGACCCAAGGCCGCGCCAACCTGGGCCTGGGCGCCGGTCGCTTCGCGTTCGCGGACGTGCTGCCCGGGAACGGCGGCGCCGAGCTCATCGGCTCGGACCTGGACCACCTGTACATCGCCCCCAACGGGCTGCCCGACCAGCTCTGGGGCGACTGGGTCCAGACCCCGCACCCGGCCATGGCCGAGCCGGTCGCCGTGGACTTCGACGGCGACGGCGACCTGGACCTGCTGGGCGCCATGCGGGCTCAGCCGTACAACCTGCTCTTCCTGGAGAATGACGGGGCCGGCGGCTTCCGCGCGCAGCGCCGCGCCGACGGGGCAGGCGGCGGCAACGACTACTCGGGGCGGGTGTTCCCCACCGACCTGAACGGCGACGGCTTCGAAGACGCCGTGGTCGTGTACGGCACAGGCAACGCGGTGGTGTACGCGCTGGGCAAGGGCGTGCTGGGCGCCAGCTGCGAGCCGGAGTGGAACCGGACGGTGCGCGGGCGGGAGCGCCGCCGGATCGGGACGGTCACCGTCGAGCCGCTGGTCCCGCTGCCCGAGCCGGTCGCGGTCAGCGAGCTCACCGTGTTGGTGGGTGGCGCGCCCGCCCATCAGGTGCTCGAGGCCATCGAGGTGGTGTCCTCCGCGGCCGGATCGCCGGTGGTGGGGCGCCTCGAGGGCGAGGCGCTGCAGGGCGAGCTGCGGATCCCCTTGGCCGGGGACGGGCTGCTGGTGGACGACGCCGGCAGCGTGAGCCTCCGCGTGATCCTCACCAGCCGCGCCGACGCCCACCAGGCGGCGCCTGAGATCCAGGTCGTCTGGGCGTCGGTGGACGCCACCTTCACCGACGGCGAGGTTGCGCCGGTGGTGAACCAGATCCTGCAGGCGACGACCTGGACCCTGCCCAACGACCCGCCCGTCGCCGAGCCCGACACCTTCGAGGTGGCCGAGGGCGCCGCCGCGCTGCTCGACCTGGTGGCCAACGACAGCGACGCCCAGGGCGATCCGCTGACCGTCGAGATCGTCGACGCCCCCGCCTCGGGCGCCGTCGAGGTGGTCGGCGGGTCGGTGCG
>JAUHVS010000282.1 GCA_030424955.1 bacterium
CTTGCTGACACCAGACTCCTCCATGGTGATCCCATAGAGGACGTCGGCGATCTCCATCGTGCGCTTGTTGTGCGTGATGAGCAGCATCTGGCTGGCCCGCGACATCTCGCGCACGACCTCGTTGAAGCGCCCGATGTTTGCGTCATCCAGCGGCGCGTCGACCTCATCGAGCAGGCAGAACGGGCTGGGCTTGACGCGGAAGACCGCGAAGACCAGCGCGATGGCGCACAGCGCCTTCTCGCCCCCGCTCAAGAGCGCGACGTTTTGTACGGTCTTGCCAGGGGGCCTGACCAGCATCTCGATGCCCGTGCCCAGCAGATCATCCGGCTCGGTCAGCACCAGCTCGGCCTCCCCCCCCCGGAAGAGGCGCGGGAAGACCGCCTGAAAGTGGGTGTTGACGGCCTCGAAGGTGGTGGCGAACAGGCGCTCGCTGTTGGCGTCGATGCGCTCGATGGCCTGCACGAGGTCGTGGAGCGCCCCCTCGAGATCGCTGCGCTGTGCTTCGAGGAACTCAAAGCGCGCCTCGACCTCGGCGTGCTCGTCGATGGCCCCGAGGTGCACGTCGCCCATCTTGCTGATGAGCCCCTGGAGCTCCGCGAGGCGCCGCTGCTCAGCCTCGCTGACCGGCCCGGCGCCCCCGACGGCCGCCTCGAGCGCGGCGACCGTGACCTCGAAGCGCGCCTCGATCTGCGCCGCCTGGTGCCCCCGCTCCAAGGCCAACGCCTGCAACGCCAGCCGGGCCTCGTTCAGCGCGTCGCGGGCCGCCACCTGGGTGCGACGGCACGCCGCTTCGCCCTCACGGGCCGCCCGCGCCGCGTCCATCGCGGCCCGCTCCTGGTCGCGCAGATGGTCGCACCGCGCCCGCAGCTCGGCGGTGGCGGCGCGGGCCTCGATCACCGCAGCGTCCGCCGCCCCGCGCTCGCGGGTGATGGCCTCGAGGCGAGCCTCCAGAGCCAGACGGGTGGCGCGCGCGCGCTCCGCCTGCTGGTGTTGATCGGCGATGAGCCGCTCGATGCGGTGCTGGGCGATCCGCAGCGCGTCCATCCGCTCAACGCGGGCGACCGCCGCCGTGCGGTGGGCGTGCAGCGCCGCCACGGCCTCGTCCCGGTCGACCTCAGCCGCCGCCGCAGCCTCCTCGGCGGCCGCGATGGCCCGCGCGCGATCGGTCCGGGTGCCCTCGAGCGCCTCCAGGCGCTCGGCGGCCGCGGCGGCCCGGTCCTCCGCGTCGCGGCTCGCGGCATGCAGGCGCTCCAGGTCGCGGGCCAGCTTCTCGATCCGGCGGCTCAGGGCGTCGCGCTGCCCGGTCAGGCGGTGCTGATCCTTCTGCAAGGCCGTGGCGGTCAGCTGGGCGGCGTGGACCGCGCGCTCGGCGTCGCTCGCTGCCCCGCGGGCCGCGTGGACTGCGGCCTCGGCGTCGGCGGCCGCCGCCTGCGAGGCGTCCCGCTGTGCCGCCAGCGCGACGGCGCGGCGCCGGAGGGCCTGAATCTCGCGGCGGCGCCGCAGCGGCGCGGGATCGGCCCCCTGCCCACCAGCCGCCAGGAACACCCGGCCCTCGACGCGCGCGCCCGATCGCGTGACCACCGGCCCAGCCCACGCGGCCGACGCCCGCAGCGCGCTGGGCAGATCGTCGGCGAGGAGGACGTCCCCCAGCAAGGCCGCGCTCCACGGCGGCTGCCCCCCGGGCAAGAGGTCCACGAGACGACCTTCCACCCCAGGCAGGGAGGGCAGCACCGCAGGCCGCGCCCTGGGCCGCGCGTCGCTCAAGGCCAGCAGCGCGCGCCCGCCCTGACCCGCCGCCAGGTGCGCCAGCGCGGCATCGGCCGCGGCCGCGTCGGCCACCAGGATCGCGCGCAGTCGCTGGTCGAGGGCCGCCGCGACGGCCTGCTCGAGGGCCGCGGGGACCTCCAGCGCCTCCGAGAGCGGCCCCAGCACGCCGGGCAACCCGGCGGCCATCCGCCGCTGCCCTATCTCGCCCAGGTCCTCATGCCGCGCCTCGATGGCCTCCAGGCTGGCGAGCTCGCCCCGCAGGCGCGCCAGGGCCTCCCCCTGCTCGCGGGCGGCCGCGCCCGAGGCCTCGGCCCCTCGCTCGGCCTGCGCCAGCCGGGCCCGCGCCGCGTCGCTCGCCGCCTGACCCGCCGCGCGCTCAGCCGCGACCTCGGTCACCTGGGCCTCGAGCTCGCGCAAGGCGCGATCGACCCCCTCGACCTCGGGCTGGCTTGCGGTGCGCTCCTCCACGAGCCCCGCCGCCCGCTCCCGCAACTCCAAGCTCTGCCGCTGTGCGGTGTCGAGCGCTGCGCGCCCCTGGGCGAGGGCGTGGGTCTCCTGGGCGTCCTCGCGGCGCAGGCGCTCGGCCTGCGCGCGCGCGTCCAACAGCGCCCGGTGGGCGGTGGCGCGGTGCGCGTCGAGGCGCGCCAGGGTGGCCTGATCCGCGCTGGCCTCTGCGGCGAGGGCCGCCAGATCCGCGCCGTGGCGGTCGGCCTCGGCGCGCAGCGCGGCCACGCGATCGCCATCGACGCTCTCCCCCTGGCCCACCGCTGCCAGCTGCGCCTCGACCGCGCGGCCTTCGCGTGCCAGCGCGTCCACCCGGCTGGTGGCCAGCGCCTCGTCTCGCTCCGCCCGCGCGAGGGCCTCAGCCGCCACCCGCGCCGCAGCGTTCGCCGCCTCGGCGTCAGCGACCGCAGCCGACGCCCGCGCCTCGGCGGCGTCCAACGCCAGCGCCGCTGCCGCCTCGACGTCGGCCTGCGCCTCTGTGGCCGCCTGCTGCGCCTGCCAGCGCGCCTGCGCCGCCGCGTGTGCGGCGTAGGCCACCCGGCGCGCGATGACCTCAGCCTCGGCGCGATACGCCTTGAAGCGCTCGGCCTTGCGGGCTTGCCGGCGCAAGCTGTTGAGGCGGATCTCCACCTCGCCGATCACGTCGTGCACCCGCTCGAGGTTCAGCCGGGTCTCGGCCATCTTCCGCTCGGCCACGCGCTTGCGCGCCCGGTAGCGGGTGATGCCGGCCGCCTCCTCGATGAGCAGCCGGCGCTCGTCCGCTTTGGCGCTGACGATGGCACCGATCTGCCCCTGCTCGATGATGGCGTACGCCCGCTGGCCCCCCGGCCCCGTGCCCACGCCCGTCCCCGCCACCAGCTCCTGCACGTCGGCGAGGCGGCAGCGCTGCTTGTTGATGAAGTAGTCGCTGCCCTTGCCGCGCTCCAGCCGCCGCTCCACCGCGAGCTCGGGCACGTCGCGCCAGCGGGCCGGCACCTCGGCCGAGCCGTCGTTGGTGAAGGTGAGGCGCACCTCGCACATGCCCATGGGGCCGCGGCGCTCGCTGCCGGCGAAGACCACGTCCTCCATGGCCCGGCCACGCAGGGACCGAGCGCCCTGCTCGCCCATCACCCACTTAATCGCGTCGACGATGTTCGACTTGCCGCAGCCGTTCGGACCCACCACCGCCGTCACCCCGTCATCGAACGCGAGGGTCGTGCGGTGGTAGAACGACTTGAAGCCGTGGATGTCGAGGCGCTTGAGCTTCATGGGGCGGCGGAGGGTAGCGCAGGTGCTCGGCGCTGGCGAACAGTGCGCCGGGTCACCCGAACAGCCGCAGCGCGAAGAGCGCGGCGACCACCCCGATCGCGAGGGCCAGCTCCCGCGCGCTCGGCCGGGCGGCCCCGCCCAGCGCAGCGACCCCGGCCGTGCCCAGGAAGGGCAGCGCGGGGATCGGCAGCTGGATGGCGAGCAGCGCGACCAGCGTGAGCGCGAACCCCACCCCGAGCCCAGCCGCCAGCCGTGGCATCGACAGGCCGTGCCGCGCCACTGCCCCCGCCAAGAGCCCGGCGAAGAGCAGATCGCCCACCCCCAGGACGGGCGTCACCCCCACCCCCGGCACCGGCAGCGTCAGCACCAGCAGATCCATCAGCAGCGGGGCCTGGCCCTGCACCACGACCTGCTGGGTCACGCCTTCGGGGGTGGTCACGCTCCAGACGTCGGCACCCACCGCCACCAAGACCAGCGGCCACAGGTAACGCGCGTGGTCCACCCGGTGCCCGAGCGCGGCGCCGCCCCATGTGCACAGGCACAGCAGCGCCGCCCCTTGCAGCAGGCCCCGCACCCCATCGGGCCACGCCGCCCACTGGCCCAGCACGAACACGCCCAGCGCCACCGCCGCCGCGAGGGCGATCGGCCGCCCGCCCACCCGCGCCTGGCCGGCGCCCGCGGCGGCCACCACGGCCACCGCCGAGAGCGCCGAGAAGGCCACCACAAAGCCCATGACCGCAGCGCGCGCGCCGGCGGGCCAGTGCGCCATCGCGACAAAGAGCAGCCCGCTGACCGCGCCCCACAGCGTGAGGCCGCTCCACGCACCGCGCCTCTGTATCTGGAGTCCAAACGCCATGCCGCAGCTTGCCACGGGCCGGCGCGTCGCGGGAGCCGTTGCCCCGCTGGGGGGGCGCCAGTACCGTGCCCACATGCGCCTCGCGCTCGTGCTCCCCCTGCTGTTCGGCTTGACCGGGCCTGCCGCAGCGCAGGTGACCGTCGCCGTGCGCGCCCGCGCCGTCATCGACGATCTGCGCGCGACCCCCGAGGGCCGGCAGGCCGAGGTGCGGGGCGTGCTGCGCGACGACCTGGGGCGCCCAGTCCCCCGGGCGACCGTGTATGTCGCCGGCGAGCGGCAGCGCACCGACGGCCTCGGCCGGTTCGCGGCCACGCTCCACTTCACCCATGACGCGCGGCACGTGGTGCCGGTTCGCTTCGACGGCACCCCGCTCCTCGGCGCCGCGGCGGCTCAGCTGCCAGTCACCACCGGCCGCCGTGGGACCACCCTCAGCCTCGCGCTGCCCCCGCAGGTGCCGGCAGACGCGGCGTACGCGGTCGTCCCCCGCCTCACCGGGCCCGACGGACAGCCGGAGGCGGACGCCAGGCTGGGCTGCCAGGTGGATCAGGCCCCCGCCCAGGCCGCTGTGACAGACGCTCAGGGGCGCGCGCAGTGTGCCTTGCCGCCCTTGGCGCCAGGCGCGCACACCCTGACCATCACCTTCCCAGGCGACGCCGCCCGGGGCCCGGCGCGGTGGACGCGCGGCTTCGAAGCGGCCCGCCCGATGGGGGTGACCCTGACCCGCGTGGCGAGCGCGGAGGGCGTGGAGGTGACGGGGCAGGTGCGGCCGGGCCCTGGGGCCGTGTACGTGAGCGTCTCCGTCGACGGCCAGCCCGTCGACCAGACCCTCACCGACGCCCAGGGGCGCTGGCGGTTGGCCTTGGACGGCCTGTCACCGGGCGTGCACACCCTGCGAGCACAAGCCCAGTCGGCGGCGCCCGGGTGGGCCGACGGCCTGTCGGCGCCACTCACCGTGCGGCTGGCCGACCCCGCCCCCCCCCGCTCGGCCTGGTGGCTCGTGCCCGGCCTCTTGGCGGTGGTGGCGGTCGCGGCGACCCTGTGGCGGCAGCGCCCCCAGGCTGCAGCGCAGCGGGCACGCCCCCCCACCAGCCCCGTGGTCGCGGCCCTGACCTACGGGCCGACCGCAGCCGCGCCGAGCGACCGCCTGAGCTTGCGCATCGTGGACGCCCTCGACGGCGCGCCCCTGTCAGGGCGCGTCTGGGCCCTGCCGGCCGACGCCGCGCCCACGGTCCAGGCCCCCCCACCGGGCGCTGGCCAGCCAGTCCAGGCGAACCAGCCGCTGCGTGTGACGCCAGTCCCCGCGCAGATCTGGGTCGAGGCGCCGGGCCATGGCCCCGCGCGGCTCGGCGTGCGCCATGGCGGCGCAGCGACGGTCCAGCTGCTCCCGTCCGCCGCCTGGGTCCAGCGCCGCTTCGATGAGGTGCTCCGCGCTGCCGGCCGCCCGGCGTTGCGCTTTGGCACCGACACCCCCCGCGAGGCGGCCGCCGCGCTGCGGGCGCGGGGCGCCGATGCGGCTGCGGTCGATGCCCTGCTGGCGGTGGTCGAGCCCGTCTGCTTCGACCCCACCGCGACCCCCGACGTGCGCGCCGTGGACGCGCTGGCCGACGCGGCCCAGCGCACGGTGCGGCCGTGACGGTCGCCGGGCTGGCCCTCGCCGTGCTCCTCGGCGCCCCCGCCGGCTGGGACAGCCCGTCCCAGTGGGTCGCGGCGCTCGCTCGCGCCGGCCACGACGCCCGGTGGGCCCAGAGCGCCGATCTGGGCGAGATCCCCCCCAACGCTGGCCTCGCGCTCCTGCGGCCGAGGGCCGTGGTCGATCCCACCGCCCTGCGCCTGTTTGTGCAGGGCGGCGGCCGGGTGCTGTTGGCCGCCGAGGGGGCGGCGGACGACCCGGCCCTGGCGGCGTTTCAGCTGCGCACCGGCCGCGCGGGCCTGGCCCCGACGCTGGGAGAGCACCCCGCCCTGTTGACCCTCCCGCTGCCCTCCTCGGGCGTGTTCGTGGGGGTCGACGCGGTCGTGACCAACCACCCCACCGCGATCCTGGGCCCAGACGGCCTCAGCCCCGCCGCCACCTTCCCCGACGGCACGCCCTTCGCGTGGCGGCTGCGGCTCGGTGAGGGCGACGTGCTCGCGCTGGGGGACGCCAGCCTGTTCATCAACCTGATGCGACCCGTCGCCGGCAACCGCCGGCTGGCCGACGGGATCGGCGCGTGGCTCGCTGCGGACGGCCGACCGGTGATCGTGCTCGATGGGCCGCTCACCGGGCAACGCCTCGCGCCGCCCCCGCCGTCCACCCGCGCGCGCATCAACACCGCGCTGGCGCCGCTCACGGGCGGCGGCCCGGCCCCCGGCACCGCCTGGATCATCGGCCTCGCGTCGCTGGCCGGTCTGCTGACCCTCGCCCTCGCCTGGCTGGCCTTTCCAGGTCGGCGGCTGGCCTCGCGCCGCCCTGCGGGTGACGATGCCCGGGTCGCAGTCCAACGACATGCCGCCCGGCCCGGCGGCCCCGCCGCCCCCCCACCAGAGGAGACCTCATGACCGACGCCACCGAGCCGGCCCTGGCGCCCACCCCTGATCCGCAGGCGATCCGCGCCGCGATCCAGGCTCACATTGGCCGGGTGTTCATCGGGCCCGCGGCGCCCGTCGATCTGCTCCTCGTGGCGCTCATCGCGCCGGGGCACGTGCTGCTGGAGGGGGTGCCGGGCGTCGCCAAGACGACCCTGGCCAAGGCCTTCGCCGACACCCTCGGCTGCAGCTTCCGGCGCATCCAGTTCACCCCCGACATGCTGCCGTCCGACATCACCGGCACCTACATCTACAACATGCGCGACCAGAGCTTCGCGCTGCGCCAGGGGCCTGTCTTCGCGCAGGTGGTGCTGGGCGACGAGATCAACCGCGCCCCGGCCAAGACCCAGTCGGCCCTGCTGGAGGCCATGCAGGAACACACCGTATCGGTGGCCCGCACGGTGCACACCCTGGAAGAGCCCTTCTTCGTCCT
>JAUHVS010000283.1 GCA_030424955.1 bacterium
CTGGCCCGACGCGGCGCGCTGCCTGGACGCCTGCACCGGGTTCATCGCCAGCCCCAGCACCCCGGCGGCCCCCGATGAGCTGGTGGCCTGCCTCGGGGACGTCGGCCAGCAGATGGCCTGCGCGCCCGCGGCGGTGGACGCCTGCTTCGACGCCATCGGCGGCCTGTGCGAGCAGGCCTGCGCGCTGTTCCCCGGGTGCAACATTGATGCGGGCGGCGCCGAGTGTGTCGACGGCTGTCAGCAGGCGGTGGCCGAGGATCCGCTGTTCACCGACCAGAGCCTGCGGTGCATCATCGCGGCCCTGCGCGACCAGTGTGACTTCGAGGCCTTCAACCGGTGCATCGCCGACCAGGATGGGGGGGGCCCGCCGCCGCCGGACCCGGACGTGCCGCCGCCGCCTGCGCCGGACGAGGACCGCGCGCCCTGATCAGGCGGGCCGGTCGGGGGTGCGCCCCAGGCTGATGAGCAGGGCCTCCACGCCGGCCTGGTGCTGGCCATCGCGCAGCCACAGGTGGGCCAGGGCGCGCAGCCGCAGCCGGCGGGGCAGCCCGTGGGTGGCGCGCTCAGCGCCGGCCGGATCCCCCGCGGCCTCGCGGGCCGCGATCACCAGCCAGCGGGCCCGCGCGCCCCAGTAGTCACCCACGGACAGCGCGCGCAGGGCGGGGGCGGTCTCGAGCACCACGCAGGCGCCGTCGGCGTCCCCGCGGGCCAGCAGGCACACCGCCTGGGCCAGCACGGGGGCCGGATCATCGGGATACGCGGCGGCCGCCGCCCCGAAGGACTCCGCGGCCGACCGCCACAGCCCGCGCTGCGCCTCGTGCAGCCCGTCCTCGAAGCGCTCGTCCTCGGCCGCGCCGTAGCTCAATCGAACTCCAGGCCTCGGAAGCCCTTGCTGAGCTTGCGCGGGGGCGCGTCGTCGGCGGCCTCGGGCTCGGGCGCCGCCGCCGGGGCGGGCCGAGGCGGCACCGCGGGGGCGGGCCGGGGGCTGGCCGCCGCCGGTGCCGGCGCAGCGGGGGCAGGGGCGCCGACCCGGCGGTCGGGCAGCCGCACCTCACGGGGGCCGTCCAGATCGATGATCACCCGCCGGCCGTCCAGGCTGAACAGGGCCCACTCCGGCGCCACGTTCTGGCGCTTGAGCCAGGCGATCTGGTCGGTGAAGTCCATCTGCGCCAGATCGGGGCTGGCGGCCTGCGCGGGGGTCGCCGTCGGCAGCCCGCGCTCCACCACGTACTCGCGGATCAGGTCGCGCAGCAGCACCACCAGCTCGTCGCGGCCCCACGAGCCCGTCGCCTGCTCAAGCGCCGTGTGCAGCGCCGCCCAGTCATGTTCGGCCATCGGTCCAAGCTCCTTTGCGCGTCGGTCGAGAGAGGGCTGTGATCATCCGGGCCGCACGCTGTCGGCCCAGTCGGTCTGCGCGGTCTGGCAGTCGATGAGCACCGCGTCGGTGAGATCCGCGCTGGCGAAGCAGGCGCCCGACAGATCGGTGCCCACCAGCACGGCGCCGCGCAGATCGGCGCCGTACAGGTTGGCGCCCTTCAGATCGCAGTGCAGCAGGAAGGCGCCCGCCAGCCGGGCGCGCATCAGCGGGCTGCCGCCCATGCGGGCGTGGCGGAAGCGCACGTCCATCAGCACGGCGCGCTCCAGGTTGACGTAGCCGGTGTCGCCGGCCTCCACCTCGACGCTGCGCCAGCGGCTCCCGGTCAGGTTCGCGGCCATCAGCCGGCAGTCCTTGAGCTCGGTGTGGCGCAGCGACAGGCCGATCCCCTGGGCGCGGCTGAGGTCGCAGGTGTCGAGCCGGCCGCCGTCCACCGAGGCCCCCGCCAGCTGGGCGCCCACCAGGTCACAGCCCACGACCTCGGTGCCATGGAAGCGCGCGCCGCGCAGATCCGCGTCCGCCAGGCTGAGGCGCCGCAGCGAGCCCCGCTCGAACTGCGCGTTCGTCAGCGCGCGGCCGCGCAGGTTCAGCGCGTCCAGGTGAGCGGAGATGGGGGCGCCGATCTGAGCGATCACCTCGTCGGGGGTCAGCACGGGGCAGGGCTCCAGGGCGGGGGGCTGTCCACGATCCGCCAGCGGCCGGAATCTAGCCCGAAATCGGGGCCCGGCGCATCAAGTCCACAATCGGGCCCGGGGTTGATATAGTCTGCCGCTCCCCCTGACGCCTGGGCGTGGCCGCCCGACCGTTCAGGGGTTCTCCAGCATCGCGAACGGTCGACGGTGGGCCTGCAGGGCGCGCCGTTGGACCACACGAGGAGACTCGCATGTCTGGCCAGGCCATCCTGACGTATCACGCCGCCGACGGGCGGGCGGAGCGGGTCGTGCTCGATCCAGGTCAGGAGACCTCCATCGGGCGGCACCCCAACTGCACCATCACGGTCAGCCAGGCCTCGGTGTCCCGCAAGCACGCCCGCGTCTTCTTCGAGGCGGGCGGCTACTTCGTCGAAGACCTCAACAGCTCGAACGGCACCTACGTCAACGACCAGCGCATCAGCCGGGTGTCGCTGGCCGACAACGACCGCCTGCGCTGCGGTGACTTCGAGCTGCACTACACGATGGCGTCGGCGGCGGCCGCGCCCCCCCCCAGCGATCCGCCGAAGCTGAGCCTGGTGGGCAAGCTGCGCCCCGGCGCGCGCGCCAGCAGCGGGGGCGGTGGGCTGGCGGCCCCGGTGGGGCGCCCCGAGCCCTCCAACCGGCCGGCGCCCCTGCCCACGGGGCGCGGGGCCAAGCCGCTGCCGCTCCCCACCGGCCGGGGCGGCCGCGCGCCGCTCCCCACCGGCCGGGGTGGCCCGGTGGCGCCCGTGGCGGCGAGCGGCGCGGGCGATGGCGACGCCGAGTCGCTGGCCCGCCTGCGCGAAGAGGTCGCCCACTGGAAGGCGCAGGCCGAGGCCAACGCCCTGCTGGCGAACAAGCCCTCGGCGGATCCCGCAGAGCTCGAGACGCTGCGCGAGCAGCTCGCGCAGACCCGGCAGCTCGTCAACGACCAAGAGGTCGACATCGAGGACAAGACCCGGCGCATCCGGGACCTCGAGAGCGAGCACCTGCGCAACGAGGAGCAGCTGCAGACGGTCACCGACCGCAACCTGCGCATGAAGGACGAGGCCCAGCGCCTCAAGAAGCAGCTCGAAGAGTACCGCGTCGAGAAGAACGAGCTCGACGTGAGCCTCGCCCAGGTCAACGCCGAGCTGGCCCAGCTGGTGCGCAACCAGGAGAGCGCCGGCCAGACCGAGGCGCGGCTGGCGGGCGACATCAACGACCTCAAGCGGCAGGTGCGCGAGCGCGACAACCGCATCCGCGAGGTGCAGCAGGAGCTGCAGGTCGTCGAGCACGATCGCGACGCCTTCCGTAAGCAGAACGAGGACTTGCAGCTCGCCCTCGATCACGACGAGCAGCAGCGCCGCCAGCTCACCACCCAGCTCACCGATCTGCGCCAGGTCCTCGACCACAAAGAAGAAGAGATCGACCGCCTGTCCGCCGACGTCGCCCGCCTGGAGGCCACCGTGGGCGCGCACCAGGACGGCGGGGCCCACGTGGATCGGCTGCAAGAGGCCCTGGCGGCGGCGAACGCGGCCAAGGCCGAGGCCCGCGCCCAGCTCACCGAGGCCGAGGGCCAGCTGGTGGCCCTGCAGGCCAGCCTCGACGAGGCCCTCGCCCGCGCCCAGCGCGCCGAGCGGGCGGTCACGCAGGCCCAGTCTCAGGCCGAGCGGGGTGGGGTGGCCAACCGCGCAGCCATCGATGAGCTCAACGATCTCAAGCGCGCCAACCGCGACCTGCGCCACGCCCTCGAAGAGGCCCAGGCCGGCGCTGCCGACGGGGCCCGCCTGCTGGCGCTGGAGGCCGCTGCCGAGACCCTCGAGGCCGATCTGGCCCTCGCCCGCGCCATGGCCCGCGACGCCGAGGCCCGCGCTCGGGCGGCTGAGGAGCGCGTTGGGGCCGCCCCGGCGGCGACCCCTGGCCTCAGCGACGGCCCGACCCGCGTGGGCCCGCCGCCCCAGGCCGCCACCGCCGGCGACTACGCCGGGCTGAAGGCGTCCAGCTTCGAGCTCTACGAGCAGCTCAACGACATCGCGAGCGACATCCTCGACAAGGCGCGCAGCGCTGCGGGGTACGCTCAGGACCTTGAGGGCGTGCGCAAGGTGGTGGACTCTCTGCCGCTGGCGCAGCTGCCGGGGCCCATGGCCGCCGAGGCCCAGGCTGCGCTGGAGGCGACGGACATGGAGTTCGTCATCGAGGACACCAGCCGCGCGCTGCAGGCCACCGAGGCGGGCGCGCAGGCCTTCAAGGACGCCATGCGCACCTTCCGGCGCGCGCTGCGCGAACATGGATATGGGAGCTGAGATGACGCCGGTCGACAGTCGCACCGAGCTGGAACACCTGGTCAAGGCGCGCTACCCGATCATCTACGTCAACAGTGGCGAAGAGGAGCGGGTGGAGCACGGCATGCGGGCCATCCAGGCCAGCCTGAACGCCCGCTCGTCGCACCCGCGCAAGCTGCTCTACTGGTCCATCACCGAGGGCTTCATCGGCGACGAGGCCTTCACGGATCTGCGCGATCCCATCAAGGCGCTCGACTTCATCATCCGCTACGAGGAGAGCGCGCTCTTCGTGCTGCGCGACTTCCACCCCTACCTGAAGGACCCCGTGGTGGTGCGGCGCCTGCGCGACTGCCACCGCGCCTTCAAAGAGAGCGACCGCCCCAAGAACGTGGTGGTGCTCTCACCCACGCTCAAGATGCCCCGCGAGCTCGAGGCCGAGGTCGCCGTGGTGGACTTCGCCCTGCCCGACCGCAACGAGCTGTCGTCGCTGGTCAACGAGTTCGCCGGCGCCTACCAGCTGACCCACGATGAGGACGCCCGCGAGCGCTTCACCGAGGCGGCCCTGGGGCTGACCTACGACGAGGCCAGCTACGTGCTCGCCAAGAGCCTCGTGCGCCACCGCGACTTCGACATCAAGACCATCCTCTCCGAGAAGAAGGCCATCATCCGCAAGAGCGGGCTGCTCGAGTACTACGAGAGCGAGGAGGCCTTCGCGGGCGTCGGCGGCCTGCCGGTGCTCAAGGAGTGGCTGGGCAAGCGCCAGGGGGCCTTCACCCAGCGGGCCCGCGACTACGGCCTGCCCGTGCCCAAGGGCATCCTGCTGATCGGCATCCCCGGCTGCGGCAAGAGCCTGACGGCCAAGGCGGTGGGCGCCCTGTGGCAGATGCCGCTGCTGCGCCTGGACGTCGGCAAGGTCTTCAGCGGCCTGGTGGGCTCGAGCGAAGAGAACATCCGCAAGGTGATCTCGACCGCCGAGGCCGTCGCGCCGGCCATCCTGTGGCTCGACGAGCTCGAGAAGGGCTTCAGCGGCGTGCAGTCAAGCGGCCAGAGCGACGCCGGCACCACCGCCCGCGTCTTCGGCAGCTTCATCACGTGGCTCCAAGAGAAGACCAGCGCCGTGTTCGTCATCGCGACGGCCAACGACGTGTCGATGATGCCGCCCGAGCTGCTGCGCAAGGGCCGCTTCGACGAGATCTTCTTCGTCGACATGCCCAGCGAAGAAGAGCGCCGAGAGATCTTCCGCATCCACCTCGAGAAGAAGAAGCGCGACCCGTCCACCTTCGACCTCGACCTGCTGGCGCGCACCGCCAAGGGCTTCAGCGGCGCCGAGATCGAGCAGGCGGTCATCTCGGCGCTGTACGACGCGTACTTCGAGGACGACGCCCTCGACAACGACCGCGTGATCCGCGCGATCCAGGACGTCATCCCGCTGAGCCTCACCATGAAAGAGAAGATCGACGACCTGCGCGACTGGGCCGAGAGCCGGGCGCGCAGCGCGAGCGGTCTGCCCATCGGGCCGCGGCCCGAGGACGAGCCCGATGACCCCGAGGCGGCCGCCCGCCGGGGGGAGCACCAGCGGGTGGCGACGGGCTTCAGAAACCTCGAGCTGGGGGACGACTGATGTCGCACTTCACGACCGTCGAGACCAAGATCAAGGATCTCGTCTGCCTCAAGCAGGCCCTCAAAGACCTCGGCTACGCCTTCAGTGAGGCGGAGCAGGGGGTGCAGGTGAAGGGCTACCTGGGGCAGAAAGAGACGGCGGAATTATCGATTCACGCCAGCAAGACCTATGATGTGGGGGTCAAGCAGACCGCTACGGGCTACGAGTTCGTCGCCGACTGGTGGGGCGTAGAGACCACCCGCGGCGTCACCCAGGAGGCATTCGTCAAAGCCGTGACCCAACGCTACGCCTATCACAAGGTGCTCAGCGAGGTGGCGCGGCAGGGCTACACCATCGAGACCGACGAGGTGACAGCCGACAACTCCATCGCGATCACGGTGCGCAAATGGCGCTGAGGCAAGAACTCGACATCACGATCACGCCCGACGGCGAGGTCAAGTTGACGGTCCGTGGGGCCGTCGGCGACGAGTGTCTGGAGCTGACGAAGGCCCTCGAAGAGGAGCTGGGGATCGTGGTCGACCGCCAAAAGACTTCGGCGTTTTATCAAGCCGAGGCCAACGTGACCGACGCCGTGAAGGTCGGGGAGGACTGATGTCGTTCTTCGAGCGCTTGAAGTGGTTCTTTTTGGGGTTGGTGGGCGTCAAGCCCCCCGCGCAGATCGAGGCTGCCGCCGCTGAGGCCAGCCCCGCGCCCAAGGAGCCAGCCCCCGCGCCCACCCCGGCCAAGGCGCCCGCGCCCAAGCCGGCCCCCACGCCGACGCCCGAGCCTGAGCCGGCGCCCGAGCCGGCCCCCGAGCCCGAGCCGGCCCCTGAGCCCGAGCCGGCGCCCGAGCCCGAGCCGACGCCCGAGCCGACGCCCGAGCCGGAGCCGGCCCCTGAGGCGCCTGCCGACGACACGCCCGCGCCGGGCGATGACGACGACGAGGGCGACGACGGGGACGACGGCGATGACGAGGACGAAGAGGGCCTGAGCCCCGAAGAGCTCCAGCGCCGCCGTGACGCCAAGAAGGCCCGCAAGCGGGCGGGGCGCCGCAAGCGCCGCGACAAGCGCCGCGACGAGGCCCGCAAGGCGGCCGAGGAGGCAGAGGCGAAGGCCGCTGCTGAGCGCGAGAAGCACGCCGCCGAGGAGGCCGCCCGCAAGGCCGCGGCCGCACAGGCGGCCGCCGAGGCGAAGGCTGCCGCTGAGGCTGCAGCGGCTGAGAAGGCGGCGGAAGAGGCCGCGGCCGCGGCGGCTGAGGCCGAGGCCCGCAAGGCCAAGGCGGCAGCGGACGGCGCTGCTGCGAAGGCGGCCGCGGAGGCCCGCGCGGCAGAGAAGGCCGCGGCTGAGGCTGCAGCGGCTGAGGCGGCCCCTGAGCCCGAGCCGGCGCCTGAGCCCGAGCCGGCCCCGGAGCCCGAGCCGGCCCCGGAGCCCGAGCCCGAGCCGGCCCCGGAGCCCG
>JAUHVS010000898.1 GCA_030424955.1 bacterium
GCCGACGCCGCCGACGCCGCCCTCGCCGCCAATGCCGCCGATGCCACCCTGGCCGCCGACGCCGCCTGCGCCGCCCTGGCCGCCGGCGCCACCCTGGCCGCCTTCGCCGCCCATGCCGGCGCTGCCATCAGCGCCCGCGTCCAGGCGGACGCCCTCGTCGGCGTCGCCATCGGTGCCCGAGTCGGTCGGGCAGCCCGCCAGCATGGCGGTCGTCCACAGCAGCGCGACGTGGCCGCCGCGTTTGATGAATGTGTGCATTGTGTTGCTATCCCCCTCGCGTGCAGGCAAACGGTGCCTGCGATCGGAGCACACGTGTACGCTTCGGGCTGAAAACGCAAGTCAAAATGCGAGGGGCGAGCGGGTGGGGGGCGGTCAGCCGGCCTGCGCGGCCAAGCGGTCGTACACGCTGTGCACCAGCATCGCCGCGCTCATGGAGATGTTGAGCGAGTTGGCCATGCCCAGGCTGGGGAACTCGACCACCACGTCGGCGAGGGCGAGCACCGGGTCCGACACGCCGAGCAGCTCGGCGCCCATCACGACACACACGGGGCCGCGGAACACAGCCTCGCGGGCGGACACGCTGCCGTCGGCCTGCTCCGCGGCCACGATCTGGTAGCCCCGGTCGCGGTAGGCCTGCACCACCTCGACGGTGTCCTCGCCCACCGAGAAGCGCACCCAGTCCATCGTGCCCCGGGCGGCCTTCTTCAGGCGGCGGTTGTGGGGCTGAATGTCGGCCTTGCAGAAGTGCAGCCACTCCAACAGGAAGCCATCGGCCAGCCGGAACAGGGCGCCCTGGTTGTACGGCCCCGTGACCCCATCGAGCACCAGCGCGATGGGCGTGCGGGGCAGCGCGTCGAAGGTCTCGCGGGCCGGCTTGCGGTCGCGCAGGTGGTCGGTGGTCAAGCGCTGGGGGGCGTCGGGCATGGGGGCTCCGGGGGGCGTCGCGGCACAGGCGGCCGATATAGGCCGATGGTCACGCTGCGCGCAACGACCGCCATGACGGCGGGTCCCGGCTGGGGGCGGGGCAGGGGTCACGGCGTCGAGGCGCGGGCGCCCGCGTCGGGGGCGTCTACTTGCAGCGCGCCTTGCACTGGCTGGCGCTGTAGTGGCCGCCGCTGTAGGCGTACTCGGCGGCCAGGCCCACCGAGGCCGAGAACCGGGGCTTCTCGCAGGCCTTCTTGCAGCTGGTGCGGTGGGCGTTCAGCCGCACGAGGTGCCCGACCTCGTGGGCGATGGTGCCGACGTAGTCGACCTGCCCCTGCGAGAACTGGTTGGTGCACAGCTGAATGGTCTTCTGCTTGAAGACG
>JAUHVS010000284.1 GCA_030424955.1 bacterium
CCGCTCGGCGCGCGCACCCCCACCATGGCAGGGGCGTCCCGACCTGAAGCTCAGCGCGCTGGGTGCGGGGCGCTGCGCGCCGCCACCGCGGTCACGGTGGCGCGCCCGGCTCAGCCCTCTTCGTCGTTGTCGTAGGGGTTGGGGCCCTTGCCCTTGAAGACCAGCTTGAGGGGCGTGCCCTCAAAGTCGAAGTGCTCGCGCAGCTGGTTGAGCAGGAAGCGCTCGTAGCTGAAGTGCACCGCGTCGGCGTGGTTGACCGAGATCATGAAGGTGGGCGGCGCGTGCCGCACCTGCGTGACGTAGTACAAGCGCAGGCGCTTGTTGTTGTGCGTCGGCGGGTGGTGCTTGATGGTCGTCAGCTCGAGCCACCGGTTCAGCGGCCCCGTGGTCACGCGGCGCAGGTGGTTGGTCCGCACCAGATCCACCAGCGACAGCAGCTTGTGCACCCGCTGACCCGTCAGCCCCGAGATGAACAGCACCGGGGCGAAGGTCGCGAAGGGCATCCGGTGGCGCAGCTGCTCGGTGTACAGCTCGACGGTCTTGTGGTCCTTCTCGACGGCGTCCCACTTGTTGACCACGAGGATGACGGCCCGGCCGCGCTCCACAGCGACGCCCATGATGCGCACGTCCTGCTCGGTGACCCCGTCGACGGCGTCGATCATCATGATCGCCACGTGGCAGCGGTCGATGGCCTTGAGCGTGCGCATCCCGCTGAAGCCCTCGGCGCTCCCCTTCGTGATGCCCCGTCGGCGGCGCAAGCCGGCCGTGTCGATGAGCAGGTACTCGCGCCCGTCCGGCAGCACCAGCGGCAGATCGATGGCGTCCCGGGTGGTGCCCGCGACGCCGTCGACGATCACCCGGTCCTCGCCGATCAGGCGGTTGGCCAGGGTGCTCTTGCCCACATTTGGGCGCCCGATCAGCGCGATGCGCGGGATGTTCTCGTCTTCTTCCTCTTCGGGCTCGGGCTTGGGCAGCAGGCCGACGATCTGGTCCAGCAGCCGGTTCACCCCGCGGCCGTGCTCCGCCGAGATGGGGAACACCTCGGGGATGCCCATCGCGTAGAAGTCGCTGGCGTGGCCGACCTGGTTGAGGTTGTCGATCTTGTTGACGGCCACGATGACGTTGTCTTTGCGCCGCCGCAGGATCTCGGCGACCTCGTGGTCTGAGGGCAGGATCCCCTCGCGGCCGTCCACCACGAACACCACCACGGTGGCCTCGTCGATGGCCACCAGCGCCTGCTCGCGCATGCTGGCCACCACCCCCGTGATGGCCTCGGGCTCAAAGCCGCCGGTGTCGATGATCGTGAACGGCCGACGCGACCAGATGGTCTCGCCGTAGTGCCGGTCCCGGGTCACCCCCGGGGTGTCCAGGACGATGGCGCGCTTCTCGCCCACCAGCCGATTGAACAGCGTCGATTTGCCCACATTCGGGCGCCCGACCAGGGCCACCAACGGTCGCATCAGATCACCCGTATCCCAGCTTGCGTAGCTGCTCCGGCGACCGGGTCCAGCCCTTGTCCACGCGCACGAACAGCTCCAGGTGCACCCGCGAGCCCAGCAGCCGCTGGAGGTCCTCGCGGGCCTGGGTGCCGATCGTCTTGATCATTCGCCCGCCCTTGCCGATCACGATGCCCTTCTGGGAGTCGCGCTCGACATGGATGACGGCCTGAATCTCGACCATCCCGTCGCTGCTCCGGTCCCGCCAGCGCTCGATGGACACGGCGGTGCTGTACGGCACCTCCTGGCCCAAGGTGCGAAACAGCTTCTCGCGGATGATCTCGGCCGCGATGAAGCGCTCCGGCAGATCGGTCAGCGCGTCGGCGGGGTACAGCGCCGGCCCCTCGGGCAGCACCTCCACCAGCGCCGTCAGCAGGGGCTCGATGCCGTCGCCCTTCAGCGCGCTGATGGGGATCAGGGCCTTGAAGTCGAACAGCTGCCGGTAGGCGTCGATGACGGGCAGCAGCTCCAGCGGCGTCACCCGGTCGATCTTGTTGATGATCAAGAAGACCGGGGTGTCACGCTCGGCGAGCTGCGCCAGCATCTCGTGGGTGATGTCGCTGACGCCGACCGCGAACTCGGGGCCGGTGCCGGCCTCGACGATCAACACCACCGCGTCGGTCTCCCACATGGCCTCGTTCGCGACGTCCACCATGTACTGGTTCAGCGCGCGGTTGGCCCGGTGCACCCCAGGGGTATCGATGAACACCAGCTGCGCGTCCGGCCGGCTCAACACGCCGGGGATCCGGTTGCGCGTGGTCTGCGGCCGAGACGACGTGATGGCGATCTTCTCGCCCAGCACGCGGTTGAGCAGCGTGGACTTGCCCACGTTCGGCTTCCCGACCAGCGTGACGAACCCGCAGCGATGTGCGGTCTCGGGCGGTGAGTTTTCCATGCGTACCCCAGCGGCAAAGGCGGCGGAGTCTAGCAGCGAGGTGCCGGCATCACAAGGCGCGGCGGCATCTGAGTCCTTGATTACACGCACAAAACTTGGATGATGAAACGCTGCGAACCCCAACGCCGTACCCCGACCGAAGGAGGCGACCATGACCCGTATTGCGCTGGCACTGCTCGTCTCGTTGACGGCGTGGGCCACCGGCTGCCAGGCCCCCCCCGCGGCGCCCGCCGCGCCCAGCGCCGAGGCGGTGACCCTGAGCGAGGTCACCGCCGCCCGCACCGACCTGATGTTCCGCTACCAGGCCGAGGCGGGCCAGTGGGCGCAGGCGACCCGCATCGATGAGATCCCCGCCGCGGCCCGCGCCGCCGTGGTGGTGGTGGATCTGGCCCGCTCGCCCGCCGAGCGCGCCGCTGGACAGGTCGCGCAGGTCTTCGATCTTCGCACGCCCGACGCCACCGGCCGCTACCCGGGGCGGCTGGTCCCCCGCGACACCCTCGAGCAGGCCCTGAGCGCCCAGCTCGCCGAGCAGCTCAAGGCGCGCCAACAGACCGCCCTGACCATGTACTCTGCGTCCTGGTGCGGGGTGTGCCGCAAGGCGCGCGCGTTCATGGACAAGGCGGGCATCGCCTACATCGAGAAGGACATCGAGAAGGACCCCACGGCGGCCCGTGAGCTCGCCGACAAGGCCCAGGCGGCCGGCGTCCAGACCAACGGTGTGCCCGTATTTGATGTGGGCGGCCGCATCATCTCAGGGTTCGATCCCCAGACCCTCCAGCGCCTGACGCGCGGAGGCTGACCCAGCAGCGGAGGCGAGCGTGGCGTTTCTTGAGAGCCTGGTCTTTGGCGTGTTGGGGGGCCTGATCCTCAACGTCATGCCATGCGTATTCCCGGTGCTGTTCTTCAAGCTCAACGCGTGGATCGCCCACGCCGAGAGCGATCAGCAGCACCGCCGGGCCGACGCGCTGGGCTACCTGGCGGGCACGCTGACCACCTTCGGCGTGTTCGCCGCGCTGGTCATCGGGCTGCGAGCCTCGGGCCAGTCGCTGGGCTGGGGCATGCAGATGCAGGACCCGGTCTTCGTGGCCTTCCTCGTCGGGCTGCTCTTCGTCTTCGCGCTCAACGCCATCGACGTCTTCACGTTCAACGTCGCCATCTCGGGCGGCAGCGGCCAGCGCGCCGGCTGGGCCGCCTCCTTCACCGACGGCGCGCTGATCACGCTGGTCTCGACCCCCTGCTCCGCCCCCTTCCTGGGCGGCGCCGCCACCTACGCCCTGGCGGGCGACACCCAGTGGTGGGAGACCCTGCTGCTCTTCTGGGGCATCGGCTTCGGGCTGGCCCTCCCCGTGCTCGCCATCGGCTTCGTGCCCTTCCTCAACCGGCTGCTCCCCCGGCCCGGCGCCTGGATGGAGACCATGAAGGTGCTGGTGGCGTTCACCCTCTTTGGCGCCGCCATCTGGCTGTTCGGCGTGCTGCAGGCGCAGGTCACCCCCGACAGCGCGAACGCGTTCCTCTGGTTCCTGCTCGCGCTGGCGCTCGGCCTGTGGGTCTGGCAGCGGTTCAAGAGCAAGGACTGGCCGGCGGCCCGCCGCTGGGCCAGCCAGCTGCTGGTGCTGGGGGCCGTGGTCGCGGTGGGCTGGACCCACCTCGCGCTGACCCCCCGCGGCGCGGACGCCACCGTCATGCGAGGGGCCTGCAACACCAGCGTCGTTGACGGCAAGCTCGTGTGGACGGCCTACAGCGACGAGGTCATGGCCGCCGCTGCCAGCCGCCAGCAGCCGGTGTTCATCGACTTCACCGCCGACTGGTGCGCCACCTGCAAGGTCTTCGAGAAGACCCACATCAACCAGGCGGCGGTCCTCGAGGCCCTGAGCGACACCAACACCTTGGCGGTAAAGGCGGATCTCACGTCGCAGGAGAGCGCGCTCTGGGACGTCCTCGCGACCATGGGCCGCAGCGGGCTGCCGACCTATGCCTTCGTGCTGCCCGACGGCAGCCGTGAGGTGCTGCCCGAAGGGCCGCCCATGAACCTGCCCGAGCGCATCCGCTCCGCAGCCGCACGGATCAAGGCGCCCGCCCCCTGACAGGCTGTCCAGGGGCCCGCCTGTCGCCCCCGTCACCGCCGCGCTCGGCCCAGAGCTGGCCGCCCCGCCCACCGAGCCCTCCGGCCGCGGCCTTGAATCACCCCGCCGATTCTGACAGAACCGCGCCTCCATCGAGGTGAGGTTCCCATGGCCGACCAGCCCCTGAGCCCGCAGACCCCCGTCGCCACCCTGCCCACCGGCGTCGACGTGCGCCGCAGCGCCGAGGCCATGGCCGCCCGCGCCGGCATCGCGGCCGGCTGGGTACAGCTCTTCGGCGCCCTGACCCACGCCGTCGTGCGCCCCACCGCCGACGCCCCCGCGCTCGCCCTCGACGGCCCCCTCGAGCTCGTGCAGGCCGCCGGCATGATCGGCCCCGGCCCGCTCACCCTGCGCGGCGTCGTCGCCTGGAGCGACCAGGGGATCCCCCGCATGGCGGCCGGCCTGATTGAGGACGCGCTGTCTGCCGGCGTCCAGGCGGTCTTCCAAGGCTGGCAGCAGGGCGCGGCCATCGAGGCCCCCGCTGCGCCCGCCGCGCCTGCGCCCCCGCCCCGTGCGCCCCGGGCGCGCGCGAAGTCCCGGAGCGCCCGGGAGGTGGCCGCGCCCGAGCGCCGGCCCGCCCCCGCCCCGGTGGATGAAGCGCACGTCGATCTGGCCCCAGAGCTGGAGGTCCTGGCGGCGCAGCCCATGCCGACGCCGCCCCCGCCCGCCAACGGCGGCTGGGCCGCCGCGGTGGCGGCGAGCCGCACCACGGACCGCCGCCGCAACACGCCCGGGCCTGACGACCTGGGCTTCGACGTCGACGGGCCGCCCGATCTCACCCGCGGGGATGTGCTGATTCACCCGCGCTTCGGCCGCTGCAAGGTGCTGCGCAGCGCACAGGCGGGCAAGCTGACGATCCAGCGGCCCACCGGCGCTCACATCGATCTGCACATGAAGTCGGTGACGTTCCGGCGCCTGCCCGACGAGGACGGCAAGCGGGCCTTTCAGATCAAGATCAACCGCCCGGGCTGAGCCCGGCCCCGCCTGCGCGCCGTGCTGGGCGCATGGGCTCGCCCCGTCCCAGCGCTGGCCAGCGCGTGGCCGTTGCCCGCGCCAGAGCCCCCTCAAACCTGCCGAGCGCCGTCGGGCGGCTCGCTAGCGCTTGAACAGGCGGCCGAAGAGGCTGCCGCCGGTGTCATCCGGGCCGTGCGCGCCGGTCAACACCGCCATGGCCTCGGCCGCCGCGCGGTTGTTTCGGTTGAGCGAGAGCGCCTTGCGGTAGAACTTCACCGACATCTCGACGTTGCCGGTCTCGCGATAGATGTGGGCCATGAGCACGAAGCCCTCATCCTGCGCCGCGTCCTCGAGCAGCGCCTTCTTGAGGTCGTCGTGGGCCTCGATCGCCGCCTTGCGGTGCTTGGGGTACGACAGGCGAAACTTCGCATAGGCCCGGTACATTCGGTTCAGCGGCATGTCGGGCGCCATGCGGCTGGCCCGATCAAAGAACTCGAAGGCCTCCGGGAAGTCCCCCCGGTCAAGACACGTGCGGCCCCGGTCCATCGCCCGATCGGCGGCCTCGGCGTCCCGCTCCAGCGACGGCCCGGAGGTGCTCGCCAGGTGGATCGCGTCGTACTGCGCCCGCTGCCGTCGGTTGCACAAGACCGACGCCGCCTCGGCGAGCCGGCGCCCCACCTCGGTCGCCACCCCGGCCAGCCGCTGATCGTGTGCCGCGGCCTGGTGAATCTGCTTCGACAGCAGCTGGTAGGCGGCGCGGACCTCGTCGGCGTTGGCCTCGCTCGCGATGCCCAGCAGCTCGTAATGGGTCGCCCGGCTCAGCGACTGCTGCTTCTCTTGCAGCTGCCGCTTCAGGGCGGCGATGTCAGCCGGACGCTGGCTCGCGCTGGCGGCGGGCTGCGCCACCGCCCGACCGGCGACGGGCCGCAGCGATCCCGTGCTCATCCGCCGCACAGGCGCGGACGCCGTGACCGTGCGCGCCGGCGGCGTGCTCGTCCCCGTGGCCTGCGCCTCGTGGGTGCCCGTGCGCTGACGCCCTGACCGGTAGACGCCGGTGCGGCGGCCGCTGGTGTCGCCGCGCACGGCCCGCATGCTCCGGCTGTCGCGTCCCGCGCTGCCCTCAGGGGCCCTCGCCGGCGCTGGCCGGCTCGACGCCCTGGCCTCACGCCCCAGGAGCTCACCCGCGCTGGACTCCTCGTCGTCCTCCATCGAGCGCGCCTGGCTGGCGCCCCCCACCGAGCCCCCCTCGGAGCTGTCCATGCCTCGCAGGCTGCCCGTGCTCTGTCGGTAGATTCGGCGCTCGCCCGTCGCCCCTCGGTCCGCTGCGTCCACCAGCGCCGCCGGCGCGGCCGGGCTGACCGACGGGATCGGCGCCGCGTCGCCGAAGCGAAGACACTGCAGGTACTCCAGCGCCCGCAACGCCTTCAGGGTGGCGCCCATGCCCGATGTGCTGTGGGCGACGACCTCGGCCACCTGGCGGCCATCGCAGAGCCGCGCGACGGCCATCAGGCCAGGCTGGGTGTCGAGGAGCCGGCGGTGGGCCTCAAGGCGCTCGGTCGTGCGCACCGGGCGGCGGGTGTGGTGCTCATAGTGGGCCAGGATCGGGCCGGACGGCAGCGCCGTCAGGACCCCGCGCAGCACCAGCGCCAGCGGGTCCACCGCCACGTCGGCGGGGGCCTCATCCAGCCGCGGATCGTAGGCCAGGCCGTACTCGCCGCCCAGCCAGCGGAAGCAGTTCAGCACCCGCTCCTGGGCCAACTGCGCCAGCTGCGCGCCCAGACCGGTGGGCGTCACCGCGCCTTGCGCCAGCAGCGTCGCCTCGAGCGTCGTCCCATCGGCCTGCGCCCGGGTCAGCGCCAGGGCGAGGTCCTCTGCCCGC